>DATNBG010000029.1:0-9659 GCA_035572075.1 Roseiarcus sp.
CAGGCATGAGCGCCAATCGTCAAGCGCGACGGCCGGCTTCAGGCCTTCCGGTTCCTCGCATCCCAGTTGCGCTCGAGATTGGCGATCAGCGCGGGAGAGAAGTGGCAATAGGCCTGCTCACGCGCATAGACGGAGGCGTAGCGCCGAAACGTGTCGAGCGACTCCTGTCCGACCCTGATGGCGCGGCGGTTGCCGATGGCGCTGACGGCGCCGGCGCTGGTCAGCCCCTCGACGACGCGCTCGATCGCGGCGTCCATCGCGGCCGGGGGCGCGATCTCGTCGCAGATCAGCCGCCCCTCCGCGCTGTCGCAGTCCAGTCTGCGCTCATAGAGGATCGCTTGTCGCGCGATGCGGTCGCCGACGAAGCGCGGCAGGCGCAAATTCGAAAAGCCCGGGATGATTCCTTCCTTGCGCGCGGGCAAGGTCAGGTAAGCGTCCGAGGCGGCGAGCAGATAGTCCATGCACAGGATCGACTGGCAGTGGCCGCCGATGGCGAACGAGTCGATGGCGCCGATCCACAGCTTCTCGACGCCCCGGCCGTTGACGTCGTCGGGGACGCTGTCGGGTGAGGCGACGCCGCGCAGAAGCTTGTGGACGTAGCCCATGTCGCGGATGAGGAACCAGAGGTAGGGAATCTTGCCCCAATAGATATGGGTAAGGTTGACGCCCGCGCCAAAGATGCGCTTGCCCTGACGCTTTCCCTTGTCGACCGTCGCGCCGCGCATGACCGCGATCCCTGTCGTCGGGTCGAGCGTCGCCACGTCGACGGCGATCTCCGTCGCGGCGAGAGTGGTGTCGTCCTCGGCGTTGAGGAAGCGCGGATTGAGCGTCTCGACATGGACGGCCTTGCCGCGCCGGGTGAGGCGCGCGGGCCCAAGATCGAGCGAGCCGCGCGAGGCGAATTCGGCGGCGAGCGCGGCGCTTTCCTGCCGCGGCAGCAGCATCGCGTGGCAAAGATGCGTGCCGATGCGCGCGCCTGCCAGCACGTGGGCGAGGAACAGGCCCTGGTCGATCTCGACGCCGTCCTTGTCGCGTTGCGGGTGAGCCGCCTCGGCTTCAACCTCCTCCCGCGTTGGGACCAGTCCTGGGACGAGTTTCGCCGCCGCGTAGACGAGATCGTCGAGGCGGCGGAATATCGAACAGCGCTGGGTCAGAAGCCCGTAGACCTCATCGACATGGGCGGCCAGAAACGACTCGCGTGAAGCGCGCGCGGCCGACAGCAGCGCCTCCGCGGCTCTCTGCTCGGCCTCGTTTCGCCGCGGCTTCGGCGGGAGCCTCTGGAGGAGAGCCGCCGACTTGCGCCAATAGACGCCATGGTCGCGCGCGTCCTGCTCATACCCGCCGGCTCCGGCTGGTAGGACCGCGGACCATTGCTGCGCGTCCCGCTCGGAGAGGCCTGCGGCGCGCATCGCGGCTAGCGCGGATTCGATCGCCTGCGTCATGCCTTGGGCCTCTTGTCGATGACGCGCTTCGCCTTGCCGAGCGACCGTTCGATCGCGCCGGGCTTCAGCACGCTCACTTTCGCGCTAACGCCGATGCGCGATTTCATCGCATGCGCGAGCTCGCCGGCCGCGTGCGCCAGGTCCAATTCGGACGAGCGCGCCTCGGCCTGAACCTCCAGCTCGTCGAGCCGGCCCTCACGCGTCAGAATGAGCTGATAGTGCGGGGAGAGGCTGGGCACGCGGAGGATCAATTCCTCGATCTGGCTCGGAAAGACATTGACGCCGCGCACGATCATCATGTCGTCCGACCGGCCTGAGACCTTTTCCATCCGCCGCATCGGGCGCGCTGTGCCGGGCAATAGCCGAGTGAGGTCGCCGGTCCGGTAGCGGATCACCGGCATCGCCTCCTTGGTGAGCGAGGTAAAGACGATCTCGCCGAACGCGCCGTCTCCCAGCACGGCGCCGGTCATGGGATCGACGATCTCGGGATAGAAGTGATCCTCCCAGATATGGAGACCGTCCTTGGTCTCCACGCATTCGCCGGCGACGCCCGGCCCGATTACTTCGGAGAGGCCATAGCTGTCGAGCGCGTGGATATCGAAGGCGTCTTCCAGCTCCTCGCGCATGGCGTCGGTCCAGGGCTCGGCGCCGAAGGAGCCGAGTTTCAGCGAGGAGCGGCGCGGGTCGAGTCCCGCAGCGCGGAACGCGTCGGCGATGCACAAGGCGTAGGACGGAGTCGACATCAGCATATCGGGGGCGAAATCGTTGATGAGCTGAACCTGTCGTTCGGTCATGCCGCCCGAGACCGGCACGATTGCGCAGCCCAGCCGCGCGGCGCCGTCGTGATAGCCAAGCCCGCCGGTGAACAGGCCATAGCCATAGGCGACATGGGCCATCATGCCCTTGCGTCCGCCGGCGGCGCGAATGGTCCGCGCCATCACCTCGCTCCACATCGCGAGATCGTTCAGGGTATAGCCGACCACCGTCGGCTTGCCGGTGGTGCCGGATGAAGCGTGAACCCGCGCGAGCTCGTCTTTCGGCACGGCGAAAAGGCCGAACGGATAGTTGGCCCTGAGATCCGCCTTCGTGGTGAAGGGAAAGCGCGCGAGATCCGCGAGGGTCCGGAAATCGTCGGGATGGACGCCGTGCGCATCGAACTTGGCGCGCATCGCCGGGACGGCGTCGTAAGCGCCGCGCAGAGTAGCCCTGAGCCGGCGGGTCTGCAAAGCGGCGATCTGATCGCGGGAGGCCCATTCGATCGGGTCGAGCAAGCTCCTGTCCGGCGCTTCGCCGAGCCTCATGAGCGCGGCCTGCCGCGGCCAGCGCCGGGCCGACCGATACGGGCGGGCCAAAGAGCGCGCCGCCTTGCGGGAGCGGGCATGCCTCCTCCCGGCCCCGCGCGACATCGTTTTCGCGCACGGGACCTCACTCTCAACAGGCGCGGCCGCCGTCCGTCAAGCGCCAGGGCCACGCCAAAGCCAAGCCGCGATTCGGCCGAATCGCGGCCGGCCGCCTACATCGCCATCGCGTCCTTGGCGCACTTCTTGACGAAAGAGGTCATCGCGGCGCCATGCAGGTTCTTCTCCTTGGCCTGGGCGTCGCAACTGTCCGTGACGCATTTCTTCATGAAGCTGGTCTTGGCGGCGCCCGCCAGCTTCTTGTCCGTGGCCTGCGTCGCGCAGGCGTCGGCGGCGTAGGCGAGCGCCGGCGCTCCGGCGAGGCCGAGCGCGAGCGCAACCAGGGCAAGCGACTTGGTCATGGCGCACATCTCCCGATTGAGGCCGCCCTTTTGCGGCCATGAATCCAAGCATAACGGCCCGGGCGCGCGGTGGCGAGTGGCTTTGGGCCGGCCTTCGCGGCGCAAGCCTTGGTTCTCCTCGTATCAATCTTCGGCGAAATGTTGCAAAAGGCCCCGCTTGGACCTCGCCCAAATCGGAACGGAGCGATGCGCCGCCTGACGAACCGGCTCTTGATCCTGCTCGCGCTCGCGCTGCTGGCGGCAGGCGCTGCGGCGCAGTTCGCGCTCATTCACGTTTCGCTCTCTCCGCTCGTGTTCGTCGCGGGGGCCGCGGTCGTGGCGCTGCTGTTCGCGATCCGCAATCTTCCGCTTGGGCCCCGGCGGGGGGTTGTGTTCCTGGTCACCCTGGCGTTGCTGGCCGCCCTGACCGGCGGGCTCGCCTATTTCCAGTTCGCCATCAAGCCGGTCATGGTCAAGAAATTCATGGCCGCCGCGTTCGCGCCGAAGCCGACCGCGGTGACGGCCGAGGCGGTGAGAGCCGAGAAATGGCCTCCCGAACTCACCGCGATCGGCACGCTGCGCGCCTATCAGGGCGTCATCATCGCGCCGCAGGCGGCGGGCGTCGTGACCGCGAAGCATTTCGAGTCGGGCGACGACGTCGAAGCCGGCGCGCTGCTGATCAATATCGACGATTCGGTCGAAGAGGCCGACCTCGCCAATGGCCTCGCGCAACTCAAGAACGCCGAGACGACGCTCACGCGTCAACAGACGCTCCTTAAGCAAGGCAACACCCCTCAATCGACCGTTGACGCGGCGATCGCCGCGCGCGATTCGGCCGCGGCTACGGTTGAGCGCACGCGCGCGATCATTGCGCAAAAGGCGATCAGGGCGCCTTTCGCCGGCAGGCTTGGCCTGCGCAATGTCGATATCGGGCAATATGTCGCGGTGGGGACGGCTTTGGTCACGCTCCAGCAGCTCGATCCGATCTACGCCGACTTTCCCGTCCCCGAGGAGGCGCTGCGCTCGCTCGCCGTGGGTCAAACGGTCAGCATGACGGTCGACGCCATCCCCGGCCGCCGTTTCGAGGGCAAGATCCAGGCGATCGACGCGCGGGTCAGCGCTGAGTCGCGCAACGTCATGGCCCGCGCCGTGTTCGCCAATGCTAAGCGCAAGCTTCTGCCCGGCATGTTCGCCAATCTGACGGTCACCACAGGCGAGCCCGCCTCGGTGCTGACCGTTCCCCGCACCGCGATCGTCTACAGCCTCTACGGCGACAACGTCTTTGTCGTCAAAGCCGCGCCGCATGCGCGCGAGCAGGGGGGCGTCAGCGGCGCCGGCGGCGCAAGCGGCCTCATCGTCGAGCGGCGCTTCGTCCGGCTCGGCGCGACGCGCGGCGAGAGGGTGGCGATCGTCGAGGGCTTAAGGGAGGGCGAGCGCGTGGTGACCGCCGGGCAGATCAAGCTGCAGGCCTCGATGCCGGTCACGCTCGATGAGACGGCCTCGCTTCCGGCGCCGGCCGAGACAGCCCGGCCGTGATTGGTCGCCGATGAACGCCTTCACCGATCTCTTCATCCGCCGGCCGGTGCTGGCGAGCGTGGTCAGCCTGCTCATTCTCCTGGTCGGCGGCATGGCGGCGTTCAGGCTGCAGGTGCGGCAGTTCCCCGAGACCTCGAACACCACGATCACCATCACCACGACCTATCCCGGCGCCGCCGCCGACGTCATCAAGGGCTTCATCACCACCCCGATCGAGCAGGCGGTGGCCAGCGCCGAGGGGATCGACACGCTGGTCTCGACCTCGCAGCAGAACAAGTCGACCATCACCCTCAATCTGCGGCTCGACGCCAATCCGGACCGGGCGATGGCCGACACCCTCTCCAAGGTCAATCAGGTGCGCGGGCTTTTGCCGCGCGACGCCAACGATCCGGTGGTGGTCAAGCAGACCGGTCAGGGCTATGCGCTGATGTACCTGTCGTTCAACTCGGACGTGATGACCGCGTCCCAGATCACCGACTATCTGACCCGCGTCGTCCAGCCGCGCCTGCAGACCGTCGACGGGGTCGCCAACGCGCAGATTCTCGGCGGGCAGACCTTCGCCATGCGCATCTGGCTCGACCCGACCCGCATGGCGTCGCTGGGCGTGACCGCGAACGACGTGCGCGCCGCGCTCACCGCCAACAACTTCACCACCGCGGCCGGGGAGGTCAAGGGCGACTATACCCAGATCAGCGTCAACGCGCTGACCTCGCTCGACAGCGCCAAGGCGTTCGGTCAACTGGTGATCGCGGCCCATGGCGACGCGCTGGTCCGTCTGGGCGACGTGGCGAAGATCGAACTCGGGCCCCAGAGCGTCGATTCCTCGTCGGTGTTCGACGGCCGCAAGGCGGTGTTCGTCGGCATCTATGGCACGCCCGAGGCCAACCCGCTCAGCGTCATCGACGGCGTGCGCGCGATCATGCCGAGCATCCAGACCGAATTGCCGGCGGGTTTGAGGGCGACGATCGCCTACGATTCGACCGCCTTCATCCGCGCCTCGATCTACGAGGTCGCCAAGACCCTGTTCGAAGCGGCGGCGATCGTGATCGTGGTGATTTTCCTCTTTCTCGGCAATCTGCGATCGACCTTCATTCCGATCGTCACCATTCCGCTTTCGCTGGTCGGCGTGATGATCGCGCTGATGGCGCTCGGCTATTCGATCAACCTGCTCACGCTGCTCGCGCTGGTGCTGGCGATTGGCCTCGTGGTCGACGACGCGATCGTGGTGGTGGAGAACATCCACCGCCATATCGAGGAGGGCATGACGCCGTTCGACGCGGCGATAAGGGGCGCGCACGAGATCGCGCTGCCGATCGTCGCCATGACCATCACGCTCGCCGCGGTTTATGCGCCGATCGGCTTCGTTTCCGGCGTGACCGGGGTTCTGTTTCGCGAATTTGCCTTCACCCTGGCGGGCGCTGTCGTCGTGTCCGGCTTCATCGCGCTGACGCTGTCGCCGATGATGTGCTCGAAGCTGCTCGCCCATGAGAAGAGCGAAGGCTGGTTCGCGCGGACCCTCGACCGCTCGTTCCTGGCTCTTCGGCGCGCCTACAAGCGCCGCCTCCACAGCACGCTCAACTTCCGCGCGCTCACCGTCCTCATCCTGGTCGGAGTGCTGGCGCTGGCCGCGGTCATGTACGCCTCGACCCCGCGCGAGCTCGCTCCGGAGGAGGACCAGGGCTTTCTGCTCTCGCTGGTCAAGACGCCGCAAGTCGGCAACCTCGACTATACCGAGCAGGCGACGCAGCGCCTCGCCAGCGAAGTGCGCGGCGTTCCCGAGATCTCGCACATCTTCACCATCAACGGCTTTCCCAGCGTCCGCAACGCCTTCGTCGGCTTTCTCCTGAAACCCTGGGAGGAGCGGAAGAAGAACCAGAAGCAGGTGCTCGCCGAGCTTGGGCCGAAATTCGCCGCGGTGCCGCAGGCGCAGGTGCAGGCCTTTTCACCCCCCGCGCTGCCGGGTTCGACCGGCGGCGCGCCGATGCAATTCGTGATCCGCACCACCGGCGACTACGCGACCCTCGCCGACGTTGCGCTCAAGATGCAGCAGGCGGCGCGGGAGAGCGGGCTGTTCCTGTTCACCGACGTCGACCTCAAATTCGACACGCCGCAATATGTGCTCAAGGTCGACGCCGACAAGGCCAACCGCATCGGCGTCAACATGGCCGACGTCGGCACGGCGCTGGCGACGATGCTGGGCGGCAACTACGTCAATCTGTTCAGCCTCTACGGCCGCAGCTATCAGGTCATCCCTCAGGCGCCCCGCGAGTTCCGCTTCGATCCCACTTGGCTCACCCGCTATCAGGTGCGCACAACGAACGGCGAGCTTGTTCCCCTCTCGGCGGTGGCGACCGTCTCGGAAGAGGTGCAGCCCAACGCGCTGACCAGCTTCCAGCAGCTCAATTCCGCGACCCTCTCGGGCGTGCCGTTCCCCGGCCGCACGCTCGGCGAAGCGCTCGACTACCTGAAGGCGAAATCGAAGGAGATCTTCCCGGAAGGCTACTCTTATGACTTCCAGGGCGATTCCCGTCAGTTCGAGCAGGAAGGCAACGCGCTCGTCTATGTGTTCGTATTCGCGCTGATCGTCATTTATCTGGTGCTGGCCGCGCAGTACGAGAGCTTCCGCGATCCGCTGATCATTCTGATCGCCCTGCCGACCGCCCTGTTCGGCGCGCTGTTGCCGCTCAACATCGGCGGCGTTCTCGGCTTCGCCAGCATCAACATCTATTCGCAGATCGGCCTCGTCACCCTGATCGGCCTCATCTCCAAGCACGGCATTCTGATGGTCGATTTCGCCAACCGGCTGCAGGAGAGCCATGGGCTTTCGCGCCGCAGCGCGATCGAGGAAGCGGCCGCAGTGCGGCTCAGGCCCATTCTCATGACGACCGCGGCGATGGTGGTCGGCATGGCGCCGCTGATTCTCGCCGCCGGCGCGGGCGCCGTCTCGCGCTTCAACATCGGCGTCACCATCTTCGCCGGCATGGCGATCGGCACGCTGTTCACGCTCTTCGTCACCCCAGCCGTCTACACGTTCCTGGCGCGCGACCACGCGGCGCTGATCGCGAAAGAACGGGCGCTCGGGCATCTGCCAAGGGAGAAAGCGGAAGCCGCGCAGTGAGGCGCGCTATGATGCTTCGGCCCCGATCGCGGCGAGCGCCGCCCGGGCGCATTCCATGTCCTGGCTATAGTGTCCGCCGCTCAAGCCGATCGCGCCGATCATCTCGCCCTTGATCACAATCGGGAATCCGCCGCCGAACACGACGAGCCGCGGCGTGTGGGTGATCCCGTGCAGGAGAGGCGGATCGTCCTTGATGAAATCAAACCAGGCGTGGGTGGCCATCGAGAACGAGGCCGCGGTATACGCCTTGTCCTGCGCAATCCCGATGGACAGCTTGGGCGCCCCGTCCATGCGCAGGAACGCCTTGAGATCGCCGGCCTCGTCGGTGACGGCGACGCACATTTTGAGCTTCATTTCAGCCGCCTTCTTCGCCGCCGCAGCGACCGCCTTCTCAGCCATTTCGGCGTCGATGCTGTGCTTGACAATCGTCATGCGCTTGCCTCCCTCGTCTCCGGCGCCTTGCGACGCCGCCGCGCCAGCGGCCAAAGCAAAATGGTCGGCCGCCGGCGGGCGGTCAACTCGAACGCTACTTTGGATGAAAGTTCGCCATGCCCACACTCCGTGACGTCCTTAACGCCCGCCCCGAAACCCGCGTGATCGCGGCGCCGGGCGTCTACGACATGGTGTCGCTCAGGATGGCGGCGGCGATGGGTTTCGAGGCCCTCTACATGACCGGATACGGAACGGTCGCCTCCCACCTCGGCCTCCCCGACGCCGGGCTCGCGAGTTACGCCGACATGGCCGATCGGGTCGAGGCGATGGCGCGCATGGCCGCCCAGCCTCTCATCGCCGACGGCGACACCGGCTATGGCGGGCTCCTCAATGTGCGCCACGCCGTTCGCGGCTACGAGCGCGCCGGCGCGGCGGCGATCCAGCTCGAGGACCAGGAATTCCCCAAGAAATGCGGACATACGCCTGGCCGCCGGGTCATTGCGGCGGACGACATGGTCCGCAAGATCGCGGTCGCCGCCGAAGCGCGAACCAGCCCCGATTTTCTCGTCATCGCCCGCACCGACGCGCGGACTTCGCTGGGGCTCAGCGAAGCGATCCATCGCGCGCGGGCCTATGCCGAAGCGGGCGCGGACATGCTGTTCGTCGAGTCGCCGGAAACGGAAGACGAGATGGTCACGATCGGGCGCGAGCTCGGCGACATGCCGCTCATCGCAAACATGGTCGAGGGCGGGCGCACGCCGATGCTGACGAGCGCGCGCCTCGCTGAGATCGGCTATGCGCTCGCGATCTTTCCCGTCGCCGGCCTGCTCAGCGCCGCGGCGGCCCTCAAGACGGTCTATCGCCAGATCCGCGAGACCGGCTCCTCGCTCGGCTCGCCCTCCCCGCTCTATCCCTTCGCCGAGATGAACCGCCTGATGGGCTTCGAGGAGGTCTGGGCGTTCGACAAGGCGCACGCCGAGATTTGAGGCGCGCCCGCGAAGCTCAAGCGGATCGCGCTGGCGCGCCTCTCCGACGCTCGCCCTCTTCCGCCGAAGGCTGCTCGAAAATCACCGCCCAGAGCCGCCCCTCGCCCATGGCCAGGCTCAAATTCCTCAGGCCGAAAAATGGGATCAGCGCGATAAAAAGAATGGCGGTGATGCTGAGGAATCCGGCAAGACCGCCGCCGCCGATGACTGGCACGCTGTCGCCGATCGTCTCTCCCCGCAGCAGTCCCTCGACCGTCTTCTCGAGGATGTGGGCGACGAGAAAGAGGACGGTCAAAAGCAGGGTCTCGTACAGAATCGGATAGATGAGCGGCCTCTTGCGCAGCCACCGCCCGGGATCGAAGACTTCGAACAGCATCATCACCTTGGCGAAGACAAGGGCGTTGATG
>DATNBG010000030.1:0-4050 GCA_035572075.1 Roseiarcus sp.
GTGGGAACCTGGGCGCCGGCGCTGAGCTCGCCGAGCCGCGGCGCCAGGATGGAAGCAAATTCGCCAGCCATGCCAATACGCAGCGCGTCGCTGAGATTGTTGCGGCCTACCTCGTCCAGCAGGTCGTCATGCAGGCGCAACAAGCGCTTTCCATAATCGAAGCAAACCTCGCCCACGGGGGACAGCTCGAAGCGGCCGCCCTTCTTGAACAGCGGCGCCTCCACGAGCTCCTCGAGCCGTTTGACCTGAAGGCTGATCGTCGGCTGGGTCCGTCCGAGCTCCTCCGCCGCGCGGGTGAACCCCCGCGTTTCCACCACCGCGACAAAGGCCCGTAAAATGTCGATCGGAATCCCGCGCATGCAACCTACCGGTAGCATTCTTTTTTCCCGTGTCTACATGTTTTTAATCCCACCGTTGCCGGGAGATGGACAATCCACCCGATTTCGCGGCCCGGCGCGGTCAGCCGCAGGTGGACAATGGCGCCGCTGCGCAGGCCAGGAGCGGCTCTGTTTGCTCAGGCGTCGAATGCCTCAGCGGCAGGGTGAAAGAAACACATATCGAATATTGCGTCGACGGCGCCTTAATCTAAAATATACCTAGCAGATGAGGTCGCGATGGGACACTGCGCCAAGCGTTGAATCAAATAATGATCAGATTTACGTATGGTCACTCATTGACAAGGGGGCATGTCCTGTTTCGAATCACTTTACCAAGACGATTCGCGAGGCGGCGGTAATTAGAGGCGGGACGTGATGCAGATTCATATTCTGGAAGACGCCGGCCAGGAGCTGGCGGCAATTGACGAAGCCACCCGGCGCCGCGAGGCCGCCATCCGCCGCGCGCAGGCCATCAAGCCGATCGACCGGCTTTCCCTGTTCGCAGGATGGACCCTCGACGAGACGACGCGAGACCTCATCAGTCCGGCGGGGCGGCGGGTCGATCTCACGTCGTCCGAGTTCGATCTCCTCATGGCTCTTATCCGGCAGCCAAGCCAGCCCTTGTCGCGTGGGGCGCTGCTCGGCGTGCTGCGCGGGCGCCAATGGACCTATTTCGATCGCTCGATCGACACCCTGGTCGCGCGGCTGCGCAAGAAGCTTGCCGAGGGGTCCGATCGCCCGCCGCTCATCCGTTCGGTGCGCGGCGTCGGCTATGTCTTCTGCGCCGCGGTCTCGAGGATTGGCGATCAGGATCGATCGGTCGGCGCCCCCCTCCTGGCGCCTACGAGATTCGCACATTTCGAAGGCTCCAGCCATGCTTGATGGCATGAGGCCTCCGAGCATGACGATCGGGCCTGGCCTGCCGTAGTAGCCGGTCCAGCCGCAAAGCCTTGCGCTAGCCCGCCGCCAGAAGGCGGGCCGCGACGCCCGACCTTTCAAGAAAGGCGAGCGTCCGGGTCGGCGCCGGCGGCGACATTCTGAGGAACGCGATAAGATCGGCGGGATTGTCGATATCCATCCCGATCCCCGGATGGCGCACCACGAGCGGGTCGATCCCATGACTTCGCGCCGCGGCGAGATGGGGGAAGAAGCTGTCCTCGCCGAAACGCAGCGGAATGGCGTCGGGCGGCGAGCAGACGATCGTGTTCGATCCGAGATCGTCATGCGCCGGCACGATGGTGAAGGCTGGCGCGGACCGATGCGCGGCAAGCGTCGCGGCGATCTCGGCTGGCGACACTCGCGGGATGTCGCCGGGCATCGTCATCATGGCCGCCCGGCCCTCGCGGGCAAGCAGCCGCTGAGCGGCGGCGACCGCGCCGGTATGGCCCTCGCGAGCCCCTTCCGTGACGACGCGCGCGCCGTGTCGGGCGGCGTGCGCCGTCGCAACGGGATCGACTGTGACGACGATAAGGCCAGCGAGTTCATGGACCGCGCCTAGCGCGTCGAGCACATCCTCGAGCATGACAGTCGCGAGCGCGCGACGTTCCTCGGGGCTCAGGCATGACGAGAGCCGCTGCTTCGAGCCGCTCATCTCCTTGACCGGCACGACCGCGAAGACGCCGGTCACGCCACGAGGTCTCCGCGTTTCGAGGAGAAAAGCGCGTCCGCCGCCTCGAGGACGACGCGAGCCAGTCGCTCGCGCTCCTCGATATTGGTCATGAGCGTGCGCGCAAGCGTCACCCTCGGCGCGACCTGAGGCGCCTCCGCCGCGTCCTCGACATCCATCACATAACCGTCGATGAGATCGCCGTAGCGTTTCGCCACCGCGGCGGCGCTTGGAATCATGCCCAGCTCCGCCATCATTTTGGCGGTCGGACCTTTCACCGCGCGCCCGCCGATGATCGGGGAAACCGCGACCACGGGAGCGACGGAAGCGGAAAGCGCCTGACGCACTCCCGGCACGGCCAAAATCGGCTCGACGCTGATGAAGGGGTTGGAAGGGCAGATGACGACCGCGCGCAGCCGTTCGTCGCCGAGCGCCGCGAGAAGGTCCGGATGAGGGCGCGCTTCCTCCGCACCCGCGAAGGCGAGCTCCCGCACCACGGGACGGCATTGAAACCGGACGAAGTAATCCTGAAAATCGAGCCACCCCTCGTCCGTCCGCAACCGGGTCCGCAGCCGGTCGTCGGTCGCGGGCGCGACTCGGGGACCGACGCCGAGGCGCCGGCAGAAATCGCCGGTGATGGCGGAGAGCGGCTCGCCCGCCTTGAGCCTGCGGGTGCGCTCGACATGAACGGCGAGGTCCCGGTCGCCAAGGCGGAACCAGTCCTCGCCGCCGAGCGCGGCGAGGGTTTCCATGAACGACCAGGTCTCATCACGCCTGCCCCAGCCGAGCTTGGTATTGTCGAGGCCGGCGAGCGTGTACATCAATGTGTCGGCGTCGGGCGAGATATGGAGGCCCAGATGCTCGAAATCGTCGCCGACATTGGCGACGACGATGAGATTGCGCGGCTCGACGATCCGGCTCAAGCCCAGCGCGAGCTTGGCGCCGCCGATCCCTCCGGAGAGCGCGACCACCAGATCCCGGCTCACCGAAAGAGGTCCTCATTTCGGGGACGAACGATGCTGGCCGCCGTCGATGCCGGAGCGGACCAGCTCAAGCCCCGGATCAGGACCGCGGGCAGCGCCTCGTCCGCCTGGCCCATCGCGAGCGATCCGGCGGCCGCGACCTCGTCGGCGAAGCCGATCACGCTGACCTCGAGCTTTCGGCCAAAGAGATCAGGCCTGCCGCGCAGATCGACGAGCGCGGGGAGACCCGCGACGCCGATCGCGACCCCCGCGGTTCCCTGGCGCCAGGGACGCCCGAAACTGTCGTTGACAACCACACCAATGTCGATCCCGGTCATCGCCGCGAGTCCGCGGCGCAGCGCCTCGGCGCTCCGGTCCGGGTTCTCCGGCAGCAAAAGCACATGGGGCCCGCCATCCTGGGGCCCCACGTTCGACTGGTCCACCCCGGCGTTGGCCATGATGAAGCCGAGCTTGTGCTCGACGATCAAGACGCCGCGGCGCGCGCGCACCACGCGAGCCGACTCCGAAAGAATGACCTCCACCAGCCGCGGGTCCTTGCCGACTTCCGCCGCGAGCGTACGGGCCTTCGCGGAGGGCTCGACCGTGGCGAGGTCGACGGCGCGCCCCTCGGCCTTCGAGACGATTTTTTGCGCAACGACAAGCACATCTTTAGCGTGCGGCTGAACGCCGTTCCGCTTAAGCGCCGACGCAATGAGTTGAGCCAGATCATCGCCCGCCTTGATCAGGGGCAGGCCAGGCAAGCCCAGAACCTGCAGGCCAATGCCTTCGAGAGACGTCATGCGCTCTTCAGCGTTTCCTCGGTCCCGCCGAAGCGGCGCCGCAGGCGAGGCAGAACGTGCTCGGCGTAAAGGGAGATGAACCGCTCCTGATCGGGACCGGGCGCGTGAAAGACGAGATGGTCGAAGCCGAGATCGACGTAAGCGCCGATGCGTTCGACATGCTCGTCCGGATCGGTCGAGACGATCCACCGGCTCGCGGCGCGCTCGGCCGAGAGCCCATCGGCGAGGCGCTCCATCTCCTCGGGACTATGGACGGAAACCTTCTCCTCCGGCGTCAGGGCGAGAACCGCCCAGTGGCGCGTGTC
>DATNBG010000031.1:0-5097 GCA_035572075.1 Roseiarcus sp.
GCGAGGGGCAGCCGGGCCTCGGCTATATGTTTTGGCGTCGTCGCTCGAATGAGATCGCGGAAGGTTTTGCTGTTCTTCAAACTCTACTCCGTGGCTGGCTCGGCAGCCCCGAGGATAAGGCCCGCGCCGACAGGGAGCTCCGGCAACGCTTGCAGGATCAGAGCGAACGCTTCACTCTATCAAAAGAGCAGTCCGACAGTATCATCGATCGCATAGATCGCTCCCGAGAAGCCGGAGATTTGGAAGCGGCGCAGTTTTTGACCGAAGCATATTTTGGGCCTTGCGAACCGGTTGGGCCAGTCGCAAACAATATAGGCCCCGAACGTGCTGAGAGGATACGCGCCGCGCTCGACCTCAAGGCTGGTGACGCGACGTTCTTTGTCGCCGGTGATCCGGACAAATTCGCCAAGTTCGCGGGTCTGGCGCGCACGAAAGTTGGACAGGATCTTAAGCTGATCGAAGAGGACCGATTCGACTTCTGCTGGATCGTCGACTTCCCGATGTACGAATGGAACGAGGACGAGAAGAAGATCGACTTCTCCCACAATCCGTTCTCGATGCCCCAGGGCGGGCTCGAGGCGCTTACGACGCAGGACCCGCTGACCATCAAGGCCTACCAGTACGACATCGTCTGCAACGGGATCGAACTGTCGAGCGGCGCGATCCGCAACCATCGCCCGGACGTCATGCTCAAGGCCTTCGAGATCGCGGGCTACGGCGCGGACGTTCTGGAGCAGCGGTTCGGCGGCCTCTATCGCGCCTTCCAGTGCGGCGCCCCGCCGCACGGGGGCATCGCGCCCGGAATCGACCGCATCGTCATGCTGCTCGCGGGCGAGGAGAATTTGCGCGAGGTGGTGCTGTTCCCGATGAACCAGCGCGCCGAGGACTTGCTCATGGGCGCGCCGTCGCCCGCGACGGCGAAGCAATTGCGCGAGCTCTCGATCCGGGTTGTGGCCCCGGACAAGTGAGGCGGACCGCGCGCCTGCTTGTCCGCGACCCGTTCGCATGTTAGCGACGCGGGCGAACCCGGGGTATAGCGCAGCCTGGTAGCGCGGAAGTTTTGGGTACTTCAGGTCGCAGGTTCGAATCCTGCTGCCCCGACCAGCCGTCGTTTTCAAGGAGCGCAAACGGAACTGCGATGACCGCCCGCATCTATCAGCCGACCCGCAGCGCGATGCAGGCGGTGCAGTCGAGGGACGACTGGCTGCTCGAATACGAGCCCGAGAAGCCGCGCGAGATCGAGCCCTTGATGGGCTGGACGAGCTCGGCCGACATGAGCTCGCAGGTGCAGCTGCGGTTCGACACCAAAGAGGAGGCGATCGCCTACGCCGAGCGCAACGGGATCCCGTATCGCCTCGAGGAGCCGAAGCCGGAGACGCGCAAGGTCCTGTCCTATTCCGACAATTTCGCGCCGAACCGGATCGTCCCGTGGTCGCATTGAGGAGTTCGTTGAACGGAGGCTCAAGTTCGGCTCCGTAGCTCAGCTGGATAGAGCAGCCGCCTTCTAAGCGGCAGGTCGCAGGTTCGAGCCCTGCCGGAGTCGCCAGTTGAAACGCCGAACGGCGATGGGACGCGCGGCGGCAGAGGTGTTCGAGAAGCCGCCAGATATCTCCAAGCATATACAACGCTAAGGCGTTGCGGCCCCCCGCGCGCTTGGATAGTTTTACCTGAAGGGCAGGCGCGTTAGGGAGGCGCGGAATGACCATTCCACACGAGCCCTGGCTCGTGGCTCTTTCCATCGCCATCGCGATCCAGGGCAGCTTCGTCGGGTTCTCGCTTGCCCGCGAACTGGACCAGGCCCAGGGGTTCCGCCGGCGCCTCATTCTGGCCGGATCGGCGCTGACGCTGGCAACCGGCGTCTGGTCGATGCATTTCGTCGCGATGCTCGCGGCCGATTTCCCAAGCGCGGTCGACTATCTTGTGCTGCCGACGCTGATCTCGTTCCTCATTTGCGTCATCGTGGTGGGCGCGGGAATCTATGCGGCGCACGCCTGGCGCGCGCCGTATCTGCGCATCGGCGTCGGCGGGGTGGCGATGGGGCTCGGCGTCAGCCTCATGCACTATGTCGGCATCTCGGCGGTTCACCTCGCCGGACCCACCTGGCACGAACCGGCCTATGTCGCGGCGGCGGTCGTGATCGCGATCTTAGCCAGCGCTTTCGCCCTGTGGGCGCTCGACAGCCGCCCCACGCGGTCCGGTCTGTTCCTGGGCGCGGTGGCGCTTGGCCTGGCGATTTCCGGCATGCATTACACGGCCATGGCCGGGATGCGGCTCGACCCGCTGTGTTTTGACGTCTCGCGCTTTGTCGGCGCGGAACCGGCGCTGTCGCGCAACGCGCTTGCCGCTCTCGCGACCGTCGTCGCCTTCGGCGTGTCGGGCGCCTTTCTGCTTTCGCTGGTGCCCGACGCACGCGCGCCCGGGGGCGCCGAGCCCACTTCCGCGGACGCGCAGCCCGCCGCGCCGCCGCTCGAGCCGACAGTCGCGCCCGATCTTGAGCCGCAACAAGCCACGAAGCCGCTTCTCGCCGCCGCCGAGCCGGCCGCGGCGCCGCCCGGCGGGCGGCCCCGTACGATCCGGGTCGAGGAGGGCGGGCGGGCGCGGAAACTCCCGGTGTCCAACATCTACGCCGTCCGCGCCAACGCCCACTACACCTATGTCCACGATGGCGAGAAGGAATATTTCTGCACCCTCTCGATCAGCGCGCTCGAGGCGCGCCTCGATCCGAAGGCGTTCCTCAGGGTCCACCGCAGCTACATCGTCTCGGTCGACCGCATCGCGCGGGTCAGGCGATCGGGCGAAGCGGGCGTCGCCGAACTCGGCTTGCCGGTGCGGTGCAGCATCCCGATTGCGCGCGCCCACTACCGTCAGGTCAAGCTCAGGATGGCGGCGCTCGCCGGCTGAAGCTCCTCCCAGCTCATGAAATGCGTCCACGATCCTGACGCATTTCGTGCGCGAAACCTGTCGCTGGCGCCTTTTCCGGCGCATGGGTTCATACGACGTTGATTGCCCCGCGCGCCTGACGCACGCTTGTTTCATCCGTTGGCGCTGGCCCCGCCCCGGAATCAGACGCCAATTGGCAAGGCCGCTTGCGTTGGGAGGATGTCTTGATTCCCGGATCGTTCGAATATCATCGGCCGGCCGGCCTCGCGGAAGCGGTCGCGCTCCTGGGCAAGCTCGATTCCGAGGCTCGCGTGATCGCCGGCGGCCACAGTCTCATCCCGATGATGAAACTGCGCCTCGCCGCGCCGACCCATCTCGTCGACCTCGCGGGCGTCGCGGAATTGAAGGGGGTGCGCCGAGAGAACGGAGACATCGTGATCGGCGCGATGACCACCCAGCACGAGATCATCGGCGACCCATTGCTTGGCGAGCATGCGCCCATCCTGCGGGAGACGGCCGAAGCGATCGCCGACCCCCAGGTACGCTATTTCGGCACGATCGGCGGCAACGTCGCCAACGGCGATCCCGGAAACGACATGCCGGCGCTGATGATGGCGCTCGGCGCGGCTTACGTATTGCGCGGCGCGAGCGGCGAGCGGCGCGTGGCGGCGCGCGAATACTATCTCTCTCCCTACGAGACCGCCGCGAAGCCCGGCGAGGTGCTCACCGCGATCCGCGTTCCCGCGCCTCCGGCGGGGCACGGCTTCGCGTATGAGAAGCTCAAGCGCAAGGTCGGCGACTACGCGACCGCCGCGGCGGCGGCGATCCTGACGGTCTCGGGCGGCAGGATCGCAACCTGCTCGATCGCCCTTACTAACGTCGCCGGAACCCCGCTTCTCGCCTCCGACGCGGCGGCGGCGGTCATCGGCGCGGCGCTCGACAAGCCGGCGCTTGCGCGCGCCGCAGCCGCGGCGACCGCGATCGCCGAGCCGGCCGCCGACGGACGGGGCTCGGCCGAATATCGCGCCAAAATGGCCGGCGTGATGACCGCGCGGGCGCTGGTCCGCGCGTTTGCGCGCGCAAGCTCCTGAAAGGGTCCGACATGTCTCTCACCGATGTCAGCATGACGGTCAACGGCAAGGCGGTCTCGGCGTCGGTCGAGCCGCGCACGTTGCTGATCCATTACCTGCGCGAGAACCTCGGCCTGACGGGAGCGCATATCGGCTGCGACACCTCCCACTGCGGCGCCTGCACGGTCGACCTCGACGGCCGGTCGGTGAAATCCTGCACCATGTTCGCGGTCCAGGCCGCGGGCGCGAATGTCCTCACCATTGAGGGCATGGCCGGCGCCGACGGCAAGCTGCATGTCCTGCAGGAAGCCTTCCGCGAGATGCATGGGCTTCAGTGCGGCTATTGCACGCCGGGAATGATCATGCGCGCCTACCGGCTCCTCAAGGAGAACCCGAGCCCGTCCGAGAGCGAGATCCGCATCGGCATTTCGGGCAACCTCTGCCGCTGCACCGGATACCAGAACATCGTCAGCGCCATCCAATACGCCGCCGCGAAGACGGCCGGTCTCGAAGTCAAGGAAGCCGCGGAATGAACGACGCACCCACCCCCAACTCGCTCGAACGCGCCGAAAAGCTGCAAGGCTTAGGGTGCAAGCGCAAGCGCGTCGAGGACGTGCGTTTCACCCAGGGCCGCGGCAATTATATCGACGACATCAAGCTTCCGGGCATGCTCCACGGGGACTTCCATCGCTCGAGCCACGCCCACGCGCGCATCGTCAGGATCGACACATCCAAGGCCAAGGCCGTGCCCGGAGTCGTCGCGGTCCTGACCGCCGAGGACCTGAAGGGCGTGAACCTCGCCTGGATGCCTACCCTCGCCGGCGACGTCCAGATGGTGCTCGCCGACGGCAAGGTCCTGTTCCAGAATCAGGAGATCGCCTTCGTCGTCGCGACCGACCGCTATGTCGCGGCCGACGCCGCCGACCTCGTCGAGGTCGAGTACGAGGCGCTTCCCGTCATCGTCGATCCATTCAAGGCGATGGCGCCTGATGCGCCGATCCTGCGAGAGGACATCAAGGACAAACATGACGGCGCTCACGGACCGCGCAAGCATCCCAACCACATCTTCAACTGGCAGGTCGGCGACAAGGAACTGACCGACGCCGCTTTCGCGAAGGCCGAGGTCAAGACCAAGGACCTCTTGAGC
>DATNBG010000032.1:0-2457 GCA_035572075.1 Roseiarcus sp.
CGAAATCCATGCTATATATCTTTCCTCGGCGTTGCGAGCCGACGGATGGTCGGGCGTGGAGACGAGGATGGAGCAAGAAGGACGCAACTCCATGGACGGAGCGCCGCGGTCGGATTTTTGAATCGGTGGCCCATTGAAAAGTCTCGATTCTGAATCATAAACGCTAGTAAACGCCAGCTAATTTACTAGCGCTTGCTCGCGCCTAAGCGGGTTTTATGCGCGTTTATTGGGATTTGCTTGCGCCGGGCGGGTCGCACGGGTGCGTCGCCTCCGGGGACGCAGGCGGCTCGTCAAGCCGCGCCCGAGCCTCTTTGGGCGATCGCGATGCCGCCCACAACCAGGATGAGCGCGACGACGTGATAGGCGGCGAACGGCTCGCCCAGGATCGCGACCGCCATGATGGCGCCGAACGCCGGCACCAGATTGACGAACACGCCAGCCCGGCCCGGGCCGATCAACTCGACCCCGCGCATGTACATGAGCTGCGAGACGAAGGCCGGCCCGAGCGCGACGAAGGCGAGCGCCAGAAGGCCGCCCAAGGTCGGCCAGATGAACCCGCCGGACAGGATCTCCCAGATCATCAAGGGAACCGAAGTGACGAAGGCGGCGAGCGCCATCGCCGCCAGCATGCTGATCCCCGAGACGTCCGGGCGCTGGCGAAGGCCGACGGTGTAGCCGGCGTAGAGCGCCGCCGCCACGACCATCATCACATCGCCGGTATTGAAGGCGAGCGTCCTCAGCCTCGCCGGATCGCCCTGCGCGGCGATCACCACGACGCCCAGCATGGTGATGGCCGCGCCAAGCGCCTGCAACGCGGTGAACCTCACTCCGAGGAAGGCGCGCGCGCCGATGAGCACCATCGCCGGAATGGCGCCCTGGATGATCGAGAGGTTGAGCGCGGTCGTATAATGCGCGGCGACATAGAAGAGCGCGACGAACACGGTGTATCCGGCCGTCCCCATCGCGGTGAGATAGACCCAGCGCTCGCGAAGGGCCGGCCAGTCGCGCCTCAGCGAAGGGCGGGCGGCGATCAGAATGGGGATCAGCGCGGCGCCCCACCTGAGGCAAGTGAGAGTCATCGGGCCGATCTGGCCGACCGCGAGGCGCCCGACGATCGAGTGGGCGGCCCAGATCAGCGTCGTCAGGACGAGCAGCAGGATCGGGTTCGCCCAGACCGATTGGATGAGCCCGGTCCTTGGCGCGGTCGCGTCGGTCATCTTTGTCTTAACGGTTGGAGGATCGGCGAGGCGCTTGAGCCTCGGCCGCTGGCCGGGGCGAGCCCCCCACCCTCGCTTCAGGCGGCGGCCTGGCGCGCCGGCGCGCCGACGGTCTCGCGGATCGCCTCGGCCAAGGCTTTCGCTTCCTCGCTCGGACGTCCCGGCGCGTGGATGAGACCCATCCGGTTCAGCGGCAATTCCGGCAGGCCCTCGGCGCGCCCGAGGCGTCTCAGGCCCGGGCCGACCAGCGAGTCGGGCAGGATGGTCGCCGCGAGCCCCGAGCGCAGCAGCGTGCCGATGGCGCTGAAGTTCTTGGAGAAGAAGCGCGTCCGCGTCACCCCCGGCGCCGCGGTCAGCGCCTGCTCGGTCGCGCGCCGCCAGCAGCAGGTCGGACTGCCGAGGGCAAGCGGGATCGGCGATCCCTCCTCGACCCGGAATCGTTCGGCGGCGACCCAGACCAGCGGCTCCTCGCGCAGAAGCTCGAGCCCTTTCAAGCCCTCGAAGTCGGTGATCAGGGCGAGATCGAGCGCGCCCGCGGCGACCTGGGGAGCAAGGTCGGTCGACGCCTCGCAAACGACCGAGACCTCGACCAGCGGGTGGCGGCGATTGAAGCGCTCGAGGATTTCGGCCAGAAACGATTCGGCGTAGTCGTCCGGAATGCCGAGCCGAGCCGCGCCCCTGAGGCCCTTGCGCGACAGCGCGGCGAGCGCGCCCGCCTCGACCTGGACGATGCGGCGGGCGAATTCGATCAGCCGCTCGCCTTCATCGGTCAGCCGCGCGCCCCGCCCCTGCTTGACGAACAGCGCGCAGCCGAGCTGCTCCTCGAGCCTGCGGATGTGCATCGAGACGGCCGATTGAGTCTTGTGCACCCGCTCGGCAGCCCTGGTGAAGGAGCCCGAATCGACGATGGCGAGGAAGGAGCGAAGCTGGTCGGTGTCGAGCATGGCAATCCATCCGAGATATTGATCGGTCACTCTACAAACATTCGTTGGACCGATCAATAGGGCGCATATATAAAGAGCCATTCCGAGATCGAACGGCCTCTCCCGGCGCCCCCTGGCGCCGAACGGACGGCTGTTGCTTCAAGCGGAGGCGAAAAATGGCTCGTTCATTCCCACACATGGCTTCCCACATGGCCTCCCGGGCGGCGGGCGCCGTCTGGCGGGTCGTCGCCTGGCCGGCCAGGGTCGGCGCGGCGCGTCGCGCGATGTCGGAACTCGCGCGAATGTCGGATTATGAG
>DATNBG010000033.1:0-3339 GCA_035572075.1 Roseiarcus sp.
ATCATCGGCGGCGGAACCGTCAGCGCCAATCCCGGGCCGAGCTGGCATGCGATCGGAACAGGCGATTTCAACGGCGACGGTCATTCCGACATCCTCTTTCAAAACGCGAGCAGCGGCCAGGTCGCGATCTGGGAGATGAACGGGAACACCCTAATCGGCGGCGGAACCGTGAGCGCTAATCCCGGGCCGAGCTGGGACGCGATCGGAACAGGCGGCGGCGGGTCCGACATCCTGCTTCAAAGCACAAGCGGCCAAACCGCGATCTGGGATATGAGCGGGACCAGCATTACCGGCGGCGGGGTCGTCAGCGCCAATGCCGGGCCGAGCTGGAAAGCGATCGCGCTGACCTGAGCGGCCCGACTTCCTGGCCGGCCGCCCACTCGCTTTCAGCCATCCTGGCTGTCAGGACGGAAGATCGATTTGATATATTACTTTTTGTCATCGGCGGCGATCGCGCGCCGGCCGATATCGCGCCGGAAAAACCCCTCCGGCCATTTTATGCGATCGACAGCCGCGTATGCCCGTTCGCGCGCCTCGGCCACGTCGGCGCCGACCGCGGCGATCGTCAGGACCCGGCCCCCGTCAGCGAATATCGCGCCGTCGACTTCGCGGGTGCCCCCGTGAAGGACGGCTGCTCCCGGCGCTGCTTCCGCATCCTCGATTCCCCTGATCCTGGACCCACGCATCGGTTCGCCCGGATAGCCCCGCGCGGCCATCACCACCGCCAGCGCCGCATTCGAAGAAAACTTCGGCGGGTCGCCGCCAAGCTTTCCCGCCGCACAGGCAAGGAGGAATGGCGCCAGGTCATCTTCGAGGCGCGGCAGGATGACCTCTGCCTCGGGATCCCCAAACCGGACATTGAATTCGATCACTTTGGGCCCGCTTTCGCCGACCATCAGGCCCGCGAACAGCACGCCCCGAAAGGGCGATCCTCTTTCCTTCATTCCCCGCAATGTCGGCGTCACGATTTCCCGCATGACGCGCTGGCTGAGCTCGGCCGTCATGATGGCCGGCGGAGAATAGGCGCCCATCCCGCCGGTGTTCGGACCCGTATCGCCTTCGCCCGCCCGCTTGTGATCCTGCGCGCTGCCGAAAGGCGCCGCGCTCACGCCGTCGCACAAGGCGAAGAACGAAACTTCCTCTCCCTCGAGGACGTCCTCGACGACGATTTCTCCCTGCGGTCCCTGGGCGACGGACAGCGCGTCAACCGCGGCCTCCGCCTCCGCGAGCGTCTTCGCGACGACCACCCCCTTGCCCGCGGCAAGCCCGTCAGCTTTCACGACAATCGGCGCGCCGCGATCGCGGACATACGCCTTGGCTTCATCCGGATTCCGAAATCGCCGATAGCCGCCCGTCGGTATGCCGAACTCGCGGCAAAAGTCCTTGGCGTATCCCTTGGACCCTTCGAGCCTGGCCGCCTCTCGCGTTGGCCCGAAACACAATATGCCGGCGTCGATGAGATCGTCCGCCAGGCCCGAGACCAGCGGCGCCTCGGGGCCGACCACGACCAGATCGATCGCTTCCCTTTGGCAAAAGGCGATCACCTTGGCGTGGTCGGCGAGCGAGAGCGGCGCGATCCGCGCCACGGCCGCACAGCCAGGATTGCCGGGAGCGACGAAGAGCGCGCCGACTATCGGCGACTTGGCGCACGCCCGAGCCAATGCGTGCTCCCGTCCGCCGGAGCCAAGAATCAGCAGATTTATTCGTCCCTCGCGCATTCCCCGCTCTTGATATGGCGCGGCGACGCGAACTAACGTCCGCCATGGCCAGTCTCGCCCCCGAGGGGTCTAACCGCAAGTGGACCGCTCTCGCGAGCCATCGCGCCTGGCTCTTGCGGGAAGCGGAAGGTTTACTCTCGTTTTTCGAGCGGCGATTCATCAATCCGCTTGGCGGCTTTTACGATCTCGACGATGAGGGGCGCCCGGCGCCGCCCGGCTACGGCGCGGCTGGCAAGCCCGCCCGGTATCTCTTCGCGACGTCGAGAATCATTCACGCCTACGCGATCGCCTATCTGATGGGCCGGCCGGGCGCCGGCGCCATTATCGATCACGGAATGACCTTCCTGTGGGACAACCATCGCGACCCCGACCATGGAGGATATTATTGGGCCGTCGGCTACGATGGCCCGTCGGACGCGACCAAGCAGGCCTACGGTCACGCGTTCGTTCTTCTGGCCGCGTCGAGCGCCAAGGTCGCCGGCCATCCGGACGCCGACCGGCTGATCGCCGACATCTCGACAATCATCAGAGAGAAGTTCTGGGAGGAGCAATTCGGGGCCGTTGCGGAGGAGTTCACCCGCGACTGGCAGGCCTACGATTCTTATCGCGGCCAGAACTCGAACATGCATCTCACCGAATCGCTGATGGCGGCGTTCGAAGCGACCAACGATTCGACCTATCTACGCATGGCCGAACGAATCGCCGATCTGATCATTCGTCGTCATGCGGCCGCGAACGGTTGGCGGCTCCCTGAACATTTCAGCAGCGACTGGCGGGTCAATCGGGCCTATGCGGGCAGCCCGATGCTTCGGCCTTACGGCACCACGCCCGGCCACTCGCTGGAATGGTCCCGCCTGCTGCTCCAGTTGTGGGAACTCGGCGATCGCAAGCTGGACTGGCTGCCTCAATGTTCGAAGGCGCTCTTCCGCCAGGCGGTCCTCGACGGGTGGGACAAGCTCAACGGTGGATTTTATTACACCCTGGATTGGGATGGCCGCCCACTGGTCCGTGATCGCTATTGGTGGCCGTGCTGCGAAGGCGTGGGCGCCAGCGCGTTCCTGAACGCCATCGAGGACGATCCGGCCTACGAGCAATGGTATCGCAAAATCTGGAATTTCATCGCCGCGCGATTCATTGATCGCGAGAACGGAGGCTGGCGAGCGCAACTGGACGATAGCTTGCGCCCAAGCTCCGGGCCATTCTTTGGCAAAGTCGATATCTACCACGCCTTGCAGGCCTGCCTCATTCCGACCCTGCCGACAACAGGCAGCATCACGCGAGGCTTGCTCCAAGCAAATTCAAGTTAGGATCCGGATGCGCGCTCGCCGGAGGCGGGAACGACGCGCGCGCCGGCATGGAGAGCGCGGACCTCTACGGGCGCCTGGCCGACGCGGTCCTCGAAGGGCATTTCGAGCAGATCGTCCGGATTCCTGGGTAAAGATACCTATTCATTCGGTGCTGTCGTTGCGGGAGACTGCGGGGCTGGCGCCTGCGCGCCCTGCGGTCCGAGAAACCACCTTGCCTTGTCACCCCCGCGAATCGCGGGGATGACAGGTTGTTGCGGACGGCGGACGATCTATCCTCTTTGACCGAAGCAGAACGCTGGAGCGCACCCCACGTT
>DATNBG010000034.1:0-5850 GCA_035572075.1 Roseiarcus sp.
CGGATCGGGCACGAATGTGTCGAGCGGCATCACCGACAGGATCGCCTCGACCGCGCGGGCCGCATCGACGCCCGCGAGCGGGATGGGTTCCCCCATGACGGTGGACGCCGCCGTCGAGGCGGCGGGGAAATTGGTGTCGACGACGACGATCTCGTCGCCATGCCCCATTCGCCGCAACGCGTAAAGCAGGTCCGCGGTGAGCAGCGGATCGATCCCCCAGAGCATGACTTCCCTCCCGGCTTCTTGCGTTGGCGGCGAAGACTAAGCAGAATTTCGTTGGCGAGCCAACGCAATCCTGCTTAGATTCCTTTGATGTCGCAGGATTTTCGGCCGAAAACCGGCGCTTAGCGGGATTGCCGCGCATTGGCGAATGTCCGGGTGACGGCGGCGGGACCCGGGTTTGCGAATTCCAGCGCGGGCTGGTAACGGTGCGGGTCGCCAAAGTGGCTGCTTTGGGGCCAGATTCGGGCAGGCTGTCATGACGCGGGAGCGAGACATGCCGGAGATCGCCAAGCGCCGACGATTTTTGCTTTTCCTTGTCAAGTGCTCTCATTACGACGACGAGGGCTACGTCATCCAGTGGTGGAAGTCGGCGCTGCCGTCCAACTCGCTCGCATGCCTGTTCGGCATTGCGCAGAAATGCATGGAGGATCAGGTCCTTGGCGAGGACGTCGACATCGAGATCTTTCCCATCGACGAAACCAACACCCGCATCCGGCCGGACCGCATCGCCCGCCAGATCAAGGACAATGGCGGCTTTGGCATGGTCGGTTTCGTCGGCGTCCAGTCGAACCAGTTTCCGCGCGCGATGGATTGCGCGCGCCCCCTGAGGGCGGCCGGGGTTCAGGTCTGCATCGGCGGATTCCATGTTTCCGGCTGCCTCTCGATGCTGCCGGAGACGCCCGATTCGCTCAAAGAGGCGCTCGACCTCGGGATTTCGCTCTACGCGGGCGAAGCGGAGGGGCGGTTCGACGAAGTCTTGCGCGACGCCGCGGCGGGCAAGCTCAAGCCGATCTACAATTACCTCCATGATCTGCCGGGGCTCGAGGGCGCGACCGGCCCCTACATGCCGCCGGAGCGGGTGGGGCGCACGCTCGGCATGATCTCGAGCTTCGACGCCGGGCGGGGCTGTCCGTTCCTGTGCTCGTTCTGCACCATCATCAACGTCCAGGGCCGCAAGTCGCGCTACCGGACCGCCGACGACGTCGAGGCGCTGGTGCGCGTCAACGTCGCCAATGGCGTGCGCTACTTTTTCATCACCGACGACAATCTGGCCCGCAACCGCAACTGGGAGGCGATTTTCGACCGGCTGATCGAATTGCGCCGGCAGGGCGTCCACTCGCGCTTCATCATCCAGGTCGACACCGCCTGCCACAAGATCCCCCGCTTCGTCGAGAAGGCGGCGGCGGCGGGCGTCAAGCGGGTGTTCATCGGCCTTGAGAACATCGATCCCGACAATCTGAGCGCGGCCAAGAAGAAGCAGAACCACATCTCCGACTATCGCGAGCTCCTGCTCGAGTGGCGCAAGCGCCGGGTCATCAGCTACTGCGGCTACATCATCGGCTTCCCGAACGACACGCCTCAGTCGCTGGTTCAGCGCATCCAGATCATCCAGCGCGAACTGCCGCTCGACATCCTCGAATTCTCGATCCTGACCCCGCTGCCGGGCAGCGAGGACCACGCCAAGGCGGTGGCGAAGGGGGTCGACATCGACCCGGATTTGAACAAGTTCGATCTCGAACATGTCACGACCGACCATCCGCGCATGTCGCGCGAGGAATGGCAGGAGGCCTATCGGCTCGCCTGGCGCACCTATTACACCGAGGAGCACATCAAGACGGTGATCCGCCGCGCGGTCGCAGGCGGCCCGCGGCCTGATACGGTCGCCTATCTGCTCACCTGGTTCTGGGCGAGCTTCCACTTCTACAACATCTATCCGCTCGAGAGCGGGATGATCCGGCGCCGCTGCCGCCGCGACCGCAGGCCGGGCATGGCGCGCGAGAACCCGCTCGTGTTTTACCCGCGCCACTGGGGCGGGCAGGTGGTCACCTACGCCCGGATTCTCACGATGTTCGCCAGGATCCACCTGTGGACCCGCAGGCTCGAGCGCGATCCTGAGGCCAAGGCCTACACCGACGAGGCGCTGCGGACGAGCGACGACTACGACCATCAGGAGATGTACCAGCTCTCGGAAGGCGCGCGGCAGGCCGCGGCGAAGGCCAAGCGCCTCGAGGAGCAGAAGCGCGCACGGGCGCCCGTCGCGGAGCCGGCCGCAGAGGCGGTGAAGTAGGGACTCTTGGCCGACCTCCCCGGACCGAGGATACAACCATAACGCGTATGCGTCGCGGATAGGCGCGAGCAAAAGCCAGCAAAAAGCGCCTAAGCGCTAGTAAAACAGCTGACGTTTACTAGCGCTTATTTTTTGGAATCGGGACTTTTCAATGGGTTACAGCCGAAAACAATAAAAAATTTTCCTCCGTTGGGGCTCGCCTCTCAGTTTGTGCTCGAAACGCTCAGGAGCCCCATTGCCGCGCCCGATTGAGCGCGGCCTTGGATTCTCAGATTGGAAAAGCTTGGCACGACGTTCTAATTTTGTCAAGAAAAACTCGGACTCTGATATCGGCTGGTTCGGCGAGCAAGGCTCCGGCCGACCCGAAATGGCCTCACTGGCGTCATGGCCGCGCTTGACGTCGCTTGACGGGGCCATCCACGCGAGCGCCCGCATGCGCCTGTCAGGTTCTGAGCAAAAAATAACGCAATTTCAGGCAATTATGTCAGCAACCGGAGTTCCGCCCTCTTTTCGCAGCTGCGACCCGTGGATGGCCGGGACAAGCCGGGACAAGCCCGGCCATGACGCTTTCAGAAGCCGGCACAGCTAGAGCCAAATTCTTCGCTCCAAAATCCAGGCGTCGTCGGCCTGCTTCGGCGGCGGGCGCGGCCCTAACTCTTAATCAAGACCGCGGCTCCGACGAGGCGGCGCGACAGTCCGGCAAGCCGGGTGAGTTCCTCGGGCGAAAACGGTCCTTGCGCGATCGTGTCCCCGAGCCCCGTGCGAGCCTGCCCCAAAGGCCCGCGCTTCCTACACAAGCCGCATTGTGCTTCGCCTGCAAGTGGAATGACTGTGGTCGCGGTGCGAAACCCCCTCTCCCTAGGGAGAGGGGGGCGCTCACCGGCGCCCGAAATCCTGCTAGAACTTCTGCGGTCTGAGTCGGAGGCCAGATGAATTCCTTGCACGCTCGATCGCGGCGGCCGCGATCGTCTTCGGCGCGTGCTTCGCCGGCGCTCGAATGGTTCCACGGTTCGTGACCTCCGAGCGTGTGGTCTTCAACATCAAGGGCAACGACTACCGGCTGGTCGCGGCGATTGACTTCGAGAAGGGCGTCGTCTGGATCAAGTGGGTCGGCGCGCATGAGGACTACGACCGGATCGACGTGAGGAAGGTGGACCATGGCGGCTGAAGTGAAACCGATCCGCTCCGAGGCCGACTACGAGGCGGCGCTGGCGGAGATCGAACGCCTCTGGGGGGCGAGGTCCGGGACGCCCGAGAGCGACCGGCTCAATGTCCTCGCCACGCTCGTCGACGCCTACGAGAGCGAACACGACCCGATCGATCCGCCCGACCCGATCGAGGCGATCAAGTTCCGCATGGATCAGCAGGGTCTGACCCGCCGCGACCTGGAGGCGATCCTCGGCGCCCGCGCCCGCGTCGCCGAAGTGTTGAACCGGAAGCGTGACCTGTCCATCGGGATGATCCGGCGGCTGCACGAGCGGCTCGGGATTTCGGCCCAAGTGCTGATCCGCCGCGTACGCAAAGACGCTGCATGAGCATCGCCGGTCGAAGCCGGGGCGACCCTATGAATTCCTTGAACCGCTCGATGGCGGTCGCCGCGATCGCGTTCGGCGCGAGCCTGATCGGCATGGCGCTGCAATGGGTCGTGCCGGCGAGCGTGCTGACCGCGTCCAAGGGGCCGGTCGGTGCGATGGCCGGCCTCGTCACCCTGGTCCTGGCGCTGGTGCTGGGCCTCCTGGTGTTCACCGCCTTCTCGGTGTTCACCACCCAGCAGTCCGAGGCGCAGTCGCTGGGGCCGGTGCTGATCGAACTCGATGTGCTGCTCGAGCAATACGGACCCGACGCCATCCGCGGACGGGTGGGCCTGCGGGAGGCGCTCGGGCGCGCGCGCCGGCGTTTCTTTGGCGACCGGAAACGCGGGCCGGAGGCCCATACGTTCGAGGAGACCCGGGCGACCATGCACTGGATGAACACCTATTTCGACAGCCTCGAGCCCCCGACGGAGCGGCATCGGCAATTGCTGACCTCGGCGCGGGATCTGGCGAAGAAATTCGCCGACACCCAGATGCTGATGACCCGGCAGCTCGCCAATCCGTTTCCCCCTTACGTGCTTCTGGTGGTGGTGTGTTGGGCCGCGGCGCTCTTCCTCGGCGACGGCCTCGTCGCCGCGCCGAACCCGATCACCATCGTGGCCCACCTGGTGGGCGCGATCGCGATCGGCAGCGCGATTTTTCTCATCCTCGAACTGAGCCAGCCCTACAGTGGCGTGATCCGGCTGAGGCCCGCCGCCATCGACAGGCTGGTCGATGTCCTCGGCGACGCCGAGAGGATAAAGCCGGCTGCAAAATAGGGCAGGCGGGCCGGCGCTCCGCGAGCGAGACGGTCCGATGCGGCGCCGATTGTCCTGGCCGGCGCGGTGCGCCATGATCGCTCGCGGGCCAGAAGCGGGCCCGATGGAGGGACGATGAAACGCGCAATTCCGCTTGGGCTGGCGGCGATGCTGCTTGCCGGGCCCGCGGCCGCGAAGGACACGCGCTTCTGGAACCTGACGTTGTCAACCGTGAACTCGCTCGAACTCGCGCCCGCGGGCTCGTCCGCGTTCGGCCCCAACCAGTCCGCCAACGATCCCGACGGCGGCGTCGATCATGACGAACGGCTGAAGGTTACGGGCGTGACGACCGGCCTCTACGACGCGCGGCTCAAGCTCGCCGATGGACGCTCGTGCCTGGCGAAGGGGGTGAGGATCGAGACGGGGAAGGTGTTCGCGATCGAGGAAAAGGATCTCGTCGGCTGCACGCGGTAGGCAGGATGGCCCGCCGAAAACCCGCGCCCACTTTTTGCTTGGCCGCACGCCGCGATTCGCCCCGCCCCAACAAAGTTTCGCCGCCGCCCAGAAATTGTTCTCGCAAATCCGGGCGGAAGCGGGCATTTCCTCCGGCCTGGGCCATTTTTCGAGGCGCGCTTAAGTGCGGTTTTCGTTTGTCAATGTCGCGTTGCAGGCGCTCGCGCACAACGCCGGCTGGCCGGAGCAGTGGCGCAACCCCGAGCCCAAGGCGAGTTACGACATCATCATCATTGGCGCGGGCGGGCATGGGCTCGCGACCGCCTATTACCTCGCCAAGGAGCACGGGCTCAGCAATGTCGCGGTCCTGGAGAAGGGCTGGCTCGGCGGCGGCAATACCGGACGCAACACGACCATCATCCGCTCCAATTACCTCTGGGAGGAATCGGCCGCGCTCTACGATCACGCGCTGAAGCTGTGGGAGGGCTTGTCGCAGGAGCTCAACTACAACGTCATGTATTCGCCGCGCGGCGTGATGATGCTGGCGCATAATACGCACGACGTGCAGGTGGGGAAACGGCACGTGCACGCCAATCGCCTGGCCGGCGTCGACAACGAATGGCTGACGCCGGAGGAGGCCAAGGCTTTCTGCCCGATCCTCAACATCAAGCGCGACATTCGCTATCCGGTGGCCGGCGCCGCGCTGCAGCGGCGAGGGGGCGTCGCGCGGCACGACGCGGTCGCCTGGGGCTACGCGCGCGCCGCCTCCGCCCGGGGC
>DATNBG010000035.1:0-2402 GCA_035572075.1 Roseiarcus sp.
CGCCACCGCCGCCGAGCTTAGGCAGTCGCGCCGGTCGCTCGAGGAGCAGGCCCAGCAGCTCGCCGAACTCGCCGAACGCTATCACGAGCAGAAATCGCGCGCCGAGGCCGCCAACCGCGCCAAGGCGGAATTCCTCGCCAATATGAGCCATGAGCTGCGCACGCCGCTCAACGCCATCATCGGCTTCTCGCAGCTGATGGGAAATCAGACCTTCGGCCCGCTCGGATCGCAAAAGTACGGCGATTATTGCGCCCATATTCTCGCGAGCGGCGAATATCTCTCGCGCGTCGTCGGCGACGTGCTCGACATGGCGCGGCTGGAGGCGGGCCGCGAACGACTCAATTGCCAGCGCTTTCGCGCCGATGAGGCGGTGAGCCGAGCGGCGCTCGCCATCGCGCCGGCGGCGCGCGAGAAAGGGATTTCGGTCAGGGTCGAGGCGGGCCCCGAGGTGACGGTGGAGGCCGACCCCGCCGCGGTCGAGCGCATCCTCACGACGCTCATGCGCAATGCGGTCAAGTTCGCGCCCGAGGGCGGACAGGTCTCGATCGGCGCCGCCGCCTTCGCCGAGCAGGTCTATTTTTCCGTCGAGGACAACGGCCCCGGCGTCGCCGCCGAGGACATCGCCCGGCTGGGACGGCCGTTCGAGCAGGGCTCAGCCGTCATGGCTGACGGCATGAAGGGATCGGGGCTCGGCCTCGCCATCGCCAATTCACTGGTCGAGCTTCATGGCGGAACGCTCAGGCTTCACTCCAGGCCCGGCGAGGGGGCGACCGCGCTCGTCGCCCTTCCGAGGGTCCAGCGCGGATCGCGCGCGGTCCCGATGGCGCGCGTGGCCTGACCGCCGCGCCATCGAAACCTTTCCGCAATCCTGCTTCAGGCGGTGATCGCGATCGCCTCGCGGCCCTTTGGCGTCTCGACGACGCGCATCGACACCGCCTGACCGTCGAGGAGGACGGCGACGCCGGAGGCGGCGAGGGTCGAGCTGTGGACGAACACGTCCCGGCCGAAATCGTCGCTGGCGACGAATCCGAAGCCCCGCGCGTCGTCGAACCACTTGACCTTGCCGGTCAAATCGAAGGCGTGCGATGGATCGGGCGCCGGCCGGCGCGGCGGCCGTCCCGGCCGTTCGACAGCGCTCGCGGCGTCGACCTCAATGACCTTCACCACCTGCGTACCGCGGGAGCCGGAGCGAACGAGGGCGCGAACCTTCGCTCCGGAAGGCAGGGTTTCGCGCCCGACCTGCCGCAGCGTCTTGAGATGCAGGAAAGCATCGCCCCCGCCGCCCGGAAGCTCGACGAAACCATATCCCTTCTCGGGGTTGAACCATTTCACCGCCCCCTCGACCATCAGCCCGTCCGCGGCGGCCGCCCCCGCCTCGCCTCTCGCCAAGCCGAACGAATCCGGCGCCTCCGCCGCCGCCAAGATCGGCGCGGCGTCTTCGAGCGCATGCCCGCCATGCATCGCCGACTGCTGAACATCAACCACACTAACCATTGCACCAATCCTCCGTAACCACGCTTCTCCCGAGCGCATGCCCGCCATTGAGTTCGGGCCCGACCGAGCGGCCGCTCCTTCAAAACCGGGATCGCCGGACGGCGTTCGCGCCCCTAGCGTAGAGCGGCGTCTTCGCCTTGGCTGTGACCTGCGTCACACCGCGAACTCGCGCAGACCTGATCAAGACTTATTGGAAAGCGGAAGTTCTGGGTTCGAAAAGCGATGATTTCAGAAGTCGGAATCGAGACCGCAAGAATGCTACCGAGAGGTTGCATCTCCGCTGGCCTTTGGGCCACGCATAGACTAACATGTCCCTAGCGTTAATCGCCGGGTCAACCGGCATGGGGTCGATTTGAAGCATCCGCCAACCCGATCGAGCGGAGACCGCTGATGAACGAAGCAGCTTTGGGCGCGCCGTTGAAGCGCGCAACCCCGATAAGGAAGCCGGCGGGCCTGTTCGCCAGCATGCCCGGCGTCTATGCCGCTGTCATTCTGGCCGCCGTTCTCGCTTCCTACGGGTACTGGATCCGGACGCGCACCCTTTTTGCCTGTCCGGCGGACGGATACTCCGCCGACCGGTACATCGCCTATTGCGACGCCGGGAATTACGCCGACTATGAGCACGGCGCCTTCTGGTTCGATCTCGAACCTTCGGCGTGGGGTTTCGCCAGGAATGCGGACGTCCTGTTTCTCGGCAATAGCCGCCTGCAGGTTGGATTCTCCACGGCTGCGACGGCCGACTGGTTCTCGCGCGCGTCGGCCAAGTATTACCTCCTTGGGTTCAGTTACTTTGAGAACGCACTTTTCGCCGAGGCGCTCCTGAGCCGAATGCGTCCCGACGGCGCCAAGGTCCTTGTGATCAATGTCGACGATTTCTTCGATCTCTCAGAAACAGACCCGGTCAAGGC
>DATNBG010000036.1:0-2878 GCA_035572075.1 Roseiarcus sp.
TGATCGTGACTTCGGCGTTCCACATGCCGCGCGCGATGGGCGTGTTCGAGAAGGCGGGCTTTCACGCCATCGCCTATCCGGTGGCGTTCTACACGCTTGGGCGCTGGCCCGACGATCTGCGGCTGACCTTTGGTCCGGGGCGAAGCCTGCGGGTCTTCGAGCTTGCCGTGCATGAATGGATCGGACTTGCCGCCTATCGGGCGAGCGGGCGTATCGACCATCTATTTCCCGGCCCGGACAACCGGGAATGACAGCAGCCGGGCTTCTGGCCGTACGCGCCACCAGAAATACTATGGGCAGACCGGCTCAATGGCCGCCTGGGCCGCGCCCTCCATGGTGGAACATGTGGTTTCGATGAGTTCAAGCGTCTTGTTCAGGATCGCCGCGCCGGCGTCCCCAACGGTGCGAGCCGCGTAACACGCTTGCCGGTTTCGATCGGCGAGGCCATGAACAAGCCCGACAAAATAGTATTTGATCGCGACCAGCCGCGCGTCCACGGATATGCCGTTGAGCGCATTGCGGTCGGAGCACTGAGAGGGCAGCTCACCGGCGATCGCCGCAGCCGAACAGAATCCGGCGATGAGGATCGCCGCGATCATCGTGCGCATGCTCAGCTCCCAAATCTGGTCAGATCCCCTGCGGGACGCCGGCCGGGCGCCTCGCCGGGAACCAGGATCGGTCAATCCCAGGCGGATTGCCACCCATGTCCGCCCATTTTGTTTCCGATTTTCGTCGCGATTTTGGCGCGCCATGGCGTCCCCGGGGCATCAGGCGCCAGGCTGGCTTCGGCTTGCCTTCGCAATGCAATTGACTAGACTATAGGCAGAATGAATGGCGCCCAATCTCTAGGCACGACCCCTCCGCTCGCCATCGGTCCCCTCCGGCTCGAGGGCCGGGCGCTGCTCGCCCCGATGTCGGGCGTGAGCGACCTCGCGATGCGGCGGATCGCGCGCCGCTTCGGGGCCGCGCTGGTCTTCTCGGAAATGGTCGCCGCGGAAACCTTCCTTGCAGGCGACGCCGAGGCTTCGATGCGCGCCGAGGGCGAGGGACTGGCCCCCCACGCGGTCCAGCTGGTTGGCCGCGAGGCCCGGGCCTTGGCGGAAACCGCGCGCCGGGTGGCCGATGCGGGCGCCGTCCTCATCGACCTCAACATGGGCTGCCCGGCGCGGCGCGTGTCCGGCTGTCTGGCCGGCGCGGCCCTGATGCGCGACCTCGATCACGCCGAGCGCCTCATCTCCGCGGTGGTCGAGGCCGCGCCGGTTCCGGTGACGGTGAAAATGCGCTTAGGGTGGGACCAGGCCTCGCTGAACGCGGCGGAGCTCGCGCGCCGGGCCGAGCGGGCAGGCGCGCTCATGGCGACAGTTCACGGCCGCACGCGGACGCAGTTCTATGACGGCCGCGCCGATTGGGCGGCCGTCCGGGCGGTCGCCGGCGCAGTCGCGATCCCGGTCGTCGTCAACGGCGATTGCGCGAGCCTGGAGGACGCGCGCGCCATGCTGAGCCTTTCCGGCGCGGCGGGCGTGATGATCGGGCGCGCGGCGGTCGGCGCGCCCTGGCTGGTCGGCGCCATAGCGCGCGGCCTCGATGGCGACGGCGCGCTCACGCCCCCCCGGCGAGAGGAGCGCCGGGAAGCCGCGCTCGAGCACCTCGATTGGCTCATCGGCAAGCTCGGGCCGCACGCCGGACTTCGGCATGCGCGAAAGCATCTTTCGGCCTATGCCGGCCAGGCGGGAGCGGACGAGGCGCTCCGGCGCGAGCTGGTCACCTGCGAGGACCGGGCCCATGCGCGCAGCCTGCTCGCCCGCGCTTTCGATGACGATGCGGCAAGGCTCGCGGCATGACCGCCCACGCGGCTCATGAGCGCGTGGACGCCGCAAATGTTTTGAACGCGCTCGCCCTGCCGCTGCTCACGGTCGACGCCGGGGGCAGGGTGATCGAGGTCAATGTCGCGGCCGAGACCTTCTTCGACATGGGGCGCGCGACGCTCGTGCGCTCGCGGCTCACCGATTTCATTCCCGCCGACTCGCCGCTTCTCGCGCTCATCGCCGAGGCGCTGCGCAATCGCGCGACCGTCAACGGCTACAGAATCGACATTTCCACGTCCCGGATCGGCAATCGAAACGATGTCGACGTGTTCGTCGCGCCATTGCCCCCGCCGGGCGAGGCTGTTGCGATCATGCTGCAGGAACGGGCGATTGCCGAGAAAATTGACAGGCAGCTCACGCATCGCGGCGCCGCGCGCTCGATCGCCGCGCTTGGGCTCATGCTGGCGCACGAAATCAAGAATCCGCTCTCCGGCATCCGCGGCGCGGCCCAGCTCCTGGAGGCGAACGCGAGCGACCAGGATCGGGCGCTGACCCGGCTGATCTGCGAGGAGACCGACCGGATCGTCAAACTCGTCGATCGGGTGCAGTCCTTCGCCGATCCGACGCCGTCCCAATGGGAAAACCTCAACATTCACGCCGTGCTGGACCACGTCAAACGGCTGGCTCAGGCCGGGTTCGCGCGCCACATCCGCTTCGCCGAAGTCTATGATCCGTCCCTGCCGCATGTGCATGGCTCGCGCGACCAGCTGATCCAGGTGTTCCTCAATCTCATCAAGAACGCCGCCGAAGCCATTGGGAACGATAGCGTCGACGGCGAGATCATTCTGACCACCGCCTATCGCCTGGGCGTGCGCCTTCGCGCGGCGCCGGGCGCCGAACCGGTCGCGCTGCCGCTCGAGATCTGCGTGCGCGACAATGGCCCCGGCGTCGCGCCCGAAATCCTGAGCAATCTGTTCGATCCTTTCGTCACCACCAAGGCCCAGGGCTCCGGTCTGGGTCTTGCGCTGGTCGCCAAGCTGGTCGGCGATCATGGAGGCGTCATCGAATGCGAA
>DATNBG010000037.1:0-11922 GCA_035572075.1 Roseiarcus sp.
ACTCATCAATGACCATCCGTGGGTGACGAAGGGTTTATTCCAGTCTCCGCCAATGGGATTAAGGAATTGTTGACTCTCACGTAACGGCGCTGAAAGGCGAAGCGCTCAATCTTCGTTAGGCCGCGCGGCGAAAACGTGGCGGCCGGGCTTTCTCAGGGCGCGATCCGCAATCGCGTCAGTTGATAGCCCCTGCCCCGGCGTCATGGCCGGCCTTGTGTGCCGGCCACCCACGCCGCACGGCTCCGCCATTCGCCGTCAGTAGGGATCATCACGATAAGAGTCCGAAAAAAGCTTGCAAAAATCCGAACCATATGGCAGCATAAATCTTGGTGTTCAGTTTATCGGAATCATGCCGGCTCGTCCGGCCCCCACGCTTTGCGAGACAAAGGAGGCTCGGAACCGGTTTGAGACGTTTGGAATGCAACCTGAGACGCAAGCCGAAATTTTTTAATTTTTCTTGCCTGTAACCTATTGAAAAGGCTCGATTCGGAAAAATAAGCGCCAGTAAACGCCAGCACTTTTACTGGCGCTTACGAGCGCTTATAAGGGTTTTGCTGGCGTTTGCTGGCGGGGACGCGCGCGCTGGTTGAATCCGCCGGGCCTTGGGCGATGCGGATCATCGCCCGATGCCCGCGGCGCAGTCATTTCTCCTATTCATTAATCTGCCAAACCTGTTTCACGTGAAACAGAAACCAGGCGTGCGCCGAGGCGGGCGGTCAGCCCGGAGCGGATGGCTGTCGCGGCGCGCGGATTCCGCCGATCGAGGCGTGGCGACATCAAAGGGTCGGGGCTTTCCGCGACGCCGCTCAGGCAGCGCCGAGCTTGAGCCCGGCCGCGTCCGTCCGGATGCGCTCGATCATCGAGCGCACCCCGTTCGAGCGCTGGGGGGTCAGATGCTGCTCGAGGCCGAGCGCGCGAAAGACGGAGCGCGCGTCAACATTCAGGATCTCGTCCGGCGTCCGCCCGGAGAAAAGCGCGATCGCGATGGCGATAAGCCCTCGCACGAGGTGAGAGTCGCTGTCGCCGCGGTAGCGCAGGATCGTTTCGCCGTTCCCGTTCGTCGCCGGCTCGCATTCCAGCCAGACCTGGCTGACGCAGCCCCGCACCTTGTTGAGGTTGTTATGGGCCGCCTCGCTCAGCGGCTCGAGCGTATGACCGAGCTCGATGACATAGCGATATCGATCCTCCCATTCATCCAGGGAGGCGAAGTCGTCGCGGATGGTCTCGATCGCGGACATTGAACCGTCCATAGCGCTAATATGGGCGTCCGTCAGCAGAGAACCAGCGCCTCGCGGCAGGCCATTACGGACCGCCGCAAGAAAGCGGTAACCATGAGCCAAAACCCGCTCGACCGGAGCATGTTCAGCGCGACGGCCCGCCTCAGGCTTAAGATTGATTTAATCAGCGACTGCGATTTTTTGAGGAAGCGCGCGACGGTCGCCAGCGACGGCGGCGCGCTCTCGGGAGACAAGGCGTGGATCTAGCGCTCGCCCGCATCAGGGACAATGTTGGCCGCCTCCGGGGACCCGTAGAGCGCTCGGCCGAGCAAAGCCTGCCGCGACGGATCGCCGGGCGGCTGAAGGTCCCTCATTTGCGCCATTGCCTGGGAGCGGCCCTGGCGGTCGCGCTGGTCGGGATCGGCGTGAACGCGCTCCTCCTGCAGCGCGAGCGCCATCCGGCGCCGCTGTTCGGGTCCGCTCCGGCGCCGCGCCCGGCCCCCGCCCCCGCAGCAGCCGTGGCGCGCCCGCCGAGGCCTGCGGGGGCCGAACGCGACGCCTCTCCCGCGCCGTCCCCCGCCGCGCTTCCGCCGGCGCGTCCGGCGTCCGCGGCCGAGAGCTCTCCCTCGAGCCCGGATCCGATCGCGGCTCTGTTGGCCGGGGAAGCGCGCAGCGATGGATCGCGCCTCATCCTGGCGGCCCAAACCGCGCTTATGAAGCTCGGCTACCCGGTCAAGCCGGACGGGGATGAGGGCGCCGCCACCGAGCAGGCGTTGCGGGATTTCGAGCGCGCGCACGGGCTTCCTCCCTCGACCGGGATCACCGAGCGGCTGGTCAAGCAGTTGACCCAGGCCGCTCGCGGCGGAGGGCGCTGAATCTGTCGCGCCTGCGCTCCGACATTTGGGTCGCGGCCTATTTGCGCCGGTGCGGAGTGGAAGGAGCGAACGCGGTCCTGCGCCGCCGCGGCGCCGCGGAGGCCGGCGCGATTTTCGTGAAAGTCGATCGCCTGGACGGGCGCGCCACCCTCTACGAGCCCGCGCCGCAGTCCGTCACGGCCGAAACCGCGCCCGGCGTCGAGAGGCTGTTCGCCCGGGCGCATCGCGGGCCCTTCATCGATTCGGGCGAAGCGGAGGAGCGGCTCAAGCGGGAAATCGCGTTCGATCCCGACCTTTGGATCGTCGAGGTCGAGGATGGCGTCGAAGGCGTGTGGCTCGATCTTGCGCCATAAACCGGACGAGCGAGAGAAGGCGCGCATTTCCCAAAAAAGCGCGGAAGATCCGGGCTCGAATTGAGTCAATATTGTTTCAAATCGATGCCCAGGACGCTTCGTTCAACTTTATCAGCGGCTTAACCAACTGCTTAACTTCGACGGCGAGCTTCGCGCGCGGGCGCCCAAATTAACGGGGCCGAAATCGGGCGACCCTAGTTTCGCCCCCATGCCGGCGGCGGGAGAACCGGGGTCGCCGCCGGATCGGGTTTCGCCGTAGGAGCAAACAAATGTTCAAATCGATCAAGATCTTCGCCGCCGACGAATCGGGCGTCACCGCGATTGAATATGCGCTGATCGCCTCGCTCATCGCGGTCTTCATCATCACCGCGGTCCAAACGGTCGGGACCAAGGTCAGCACGGTGTTCAACGAAATCGGGACGACCCTCAAGTAGAACGCGCCCGCCTCGGGATTGCTTCGCGCCGGCGCCGCGAGCCCGCGCCGGCGCGAAGCAGGCCCTCCGCCGGTCCGAATCGGGGCCGGCCAAGCGGGCCTTAAGCCCCGGCTCCTCTCAACAACGCGGCCGGACGAACGAAAATGGCTTCCCTGCTCCACCTTTCCGCCCTCGCCTTCTTTCCCATCCTGATGGCGCTCGCGGCGTCGATGGATCTCCTGACCTTCACGATTCCCAACCGGCTCTGCGTCGCCCTCGCGCTTGGATACGTGATTTTTGCGGCGCTGCTCGGGGTTCCGGCCGTCGATATTCTCCTGAACGTCTCCTGCGCGCTCGCGATTCTGGCGATCACCTTCGTCATGTTCTCTCTGGGCTGGCTCGGCGGCGGGGACGCCAAGCTGGCTGCGGCGACGGCCGCGTGGCTCGGGTGGGCCGCGATCCTCGACTATGGGGTCGCCGCGGCCCTCTTTGGCGGAATTCTGACTCTGATCCTTCTCGGCGCGCGCACGGCGCCGCTGCCCGCCGCCTGCGGCCGCATCGATTGGCTCAAGCGATTGCATAATGCGAGCGCAGGCGTCCCTTACGGAATCGCGCTGGCCGCGGCCGGGCTGATGCAATTTCCGAACTCATCCATCTGGGCCGCGGTCAGCTAGCCGGCCTCACGGCCGCGCCGGCCGCCCTCAGATCGACGACCGGCCCGCCGATGGTCGCGGGCGAGGGCGATTCGCTGCCGAGGCGACGGCGCCTCGAGAGCCGGGCGCAAGCGACAGGCGCCGGTCCCGACCGCCGGTTCATCGATGAAAACGCCGGCTGAAACCAGGGGAAGTCTCGCGGCCTCCAGTCGAGGCGTTCGCAACTTCCGGTGGGGCGGCGCTCGCCAATTCCCTTCGGTCGCCCGGCAAGAGACGAGCGTATTCGTGGCCAAGCCGCGACAAACGTCAGCCGTGGAATTCCGCCAACAGTTGTGGAAGGAGGTCAGAGGTTATTTGGCGCCCGATCTTTAGTGTAGACTCCAGCTACGGAAGGCGCTCGACTTCTCGGTTCGGAATATCACGTCAGCAATGGGATTCAAAGAGCGCCATCGCTATTTGAGCAAAGGGGTCTTTAACCGACCAGGACGCAATTCGATACTTTAAATTAACCGTACCTTGACGATTACGATGTCTAAATCCTGGGGCTAGAGGGTGAGCGGGCGAAGGGCCGTCATGAATCGAAAGCTGATCATCGTGGCCGCCATCGCCATTCTGGCGTTCGGCGCGACATACATGTTCCTGCGCGCCCCGGGCCAGGCGCCGGCGCCCGTCGCCGCGGCTCAGCCGAAGATCGAGCTCGAACAGGTGCTGGTGGCGGCTCAGGACCTGCCGATGGGCACGGTCGTCAATCCGGGCTCGGCGGTCTGGCGGCCGTGGCCGAAGGCCGATGTCTCGGAACTGATGATCACCAAGTCGGGCAAACCCGACGCGCTCAAGGATGTCGAAGGTTCGATGACGCGGGTGGCGTTCCTGCGCGGCGAGCCGATCCGGCATGACAAGCTGGTCAGGGCGGGGACGGGCGGGTTCATCGCCGCGATCCTGCCGAGCGGAAAGCGCGCGGTGGCGATTAAGACCGACAACAGGGGCGATTCGTCGGCCGGCGGGTTCATCCTCCCCGGCGACCGCGTCGACGTCGTCCGTCTCGCGCGCGACGACGAAGCCACCAAGGCCCGAGGGGTCGAGGTGATGACCGCGCAGCCGATCCTCGCCAACGTGCGCGTCCTCGCCATCGGCCAGAACATCGAAGAGCAGAATGGCAAGAAGGTGGTCACCGGCGAGAATGCGACCCTGGAGCTCGATCCAGTCCAGGTCAACCTGATCCTCCTCGCCCAACATGAGGGCAATTCGAATCCTCTTCATCTCGTTCTCCGCTCGCTCGCCGACAGCGGCGGGGCGGCGCAGACCGTGGTCAGCGGCGCCGGCGGATTGACGGTCGTCCGTTACGGCGCGGCCCAGCAGGCGAGCCGGTGATCGCCTCCCCTTTCATTGCCTGTTCGCCCAAGACGGAGCCCAGGACCATGAGGTCGCACCGCATTCAGAAACGGCCGAGCATCGTCATTTGCGCCGCCGCGCTGCTCGCGATCGCGCCGGCGATGAGCGCCCGCGCGGCCGATGCGAGCGATCCGCCGCCGGCAAGCGGCGCCTCCGATCCAAGGGCCCAGCCGCTGCAGCTGGGGGTCGGCGAGTCCAGAGTCGTCGATCTGCCCGAGGACGCGGGCGAGATTTATGTCGGCGATCCCAAGGTCGCCAACGCGATCGTGCGCTCCGCGAGGCGGATCTATATTTCCGGCGTTTCCAATGGCCAGACCACCATTTTCGCGTTCGCGAAGAACGGCAGGAAAATCGCCGCCTACCAGCTTTCCGTCGGCCGCGCCGCCAGCGAATTGTCGACCGTCCTCAACGCGGCGATTCCGGGAAACGACATCCACGTCCGCACCGTCGACGACTCGATCATCCTGACCGGCTCCGTCGCTTCCGCCGCCGACGCGCAGAAGGCCGTCGACATCGCCCGCGGGTTCGTCAACTACGTTCCCGCCTCCTGCGAGGGAACATCCGGGTCTGTCGTCTCCGTGTCGGGCGGCGCGAGCGGAGGCTCTGGCTCTTCGGGCGGAGCGTCGAGCGGGGCAAGCGGCAGCTCCAGTTCCGCGTGCGGCAAACTGATCAACTCTCTGACGATTCGTGGGGCCGACCAGGTCAGCCTGCACGTCACGGTCGCCGAAATTCGCCGCGAGATCGTCAAGCAGCTCGGCGTCAGCTTCAACGGCACCGGGCCGAACGGAAGCCTCACCCTCGACAACCCGTTCGCCATCAACGGCGCGGTCGCCACGTCCGAAGCGACCCTGAACTGGTTCAAGGGGAGCGGCGAGCTCAGCGCCACTTTGCGGGCCTTCGAGCGGCAGGGCGTCGCGCACACGCTCGCCGAGCCGACCGTGACTGCCGTGTCCGGCGAAACCGCGAAATTCCTGGCCGGCGGCACGATTCCGATCCTCAACAGCGTGCAGTGCCAGCCCGTTTGCCAGTACGGATTCATCCAGCAGCCTTATGGCGTGACCCTGAATTTCACTCCCGTGGTCCTGTCCCAGGGACGCATCCAACTCAGGATCGCGACCGAAGTCACGGACATCGACCCTTCGAGGCAAGTCACGTTCAGCGGTATTTCGATCCCCGGCTTCCGGACCCGCAGCAACACGACGACCGTCGAATTGCCCTCGGGCGGCTCGATCGCGTCGGCCGGCCTGATCAGCACGCAGACAGAGCAAGCGATCAACGGCTTTCCGGCCCTGATGAATGTCCCAATTCTGGGAGCCCTGTTTCGTTCGCGCGACTATCAGCGCAACGAGACCGAACTCCTGATCGTCGTCACGCCCTACATCGCCCATGCGGTCGATCCGAAAGAGGTCGTGAGGCCGGACCAGAATTTTCAGGACGCCAGCGACCCGCAGACCTGGTTCCTCGGCCGCGTCAACCGGATCTATTCGACGGCGCAGTCGCTTCAGCCGATGCCGGGCTACGCCGGCAAGATCGGCTTCATCACCCAATAGCCTCGGCCTCGCTTCGCCCAGGACTCGCCTCAGAACCGGGAAGGACAGCTCCCATGGCCGCTTCTCCTCACGCACGACCAATGTTCGCCGGGCGCCTCCTAAGCCTCGGTCTCGCCGCCGCCGCCGCTTCCGCGCTCGCCGGCTGCGGCGTTCCCTACGCGTCCTCGGACCCCGCCTTTCCAGGCAGCTTTGAGCAGCGCCATCCGATCGTGGTCGCCGCCGCGCCCACCAGCATCGATCTCTATCCGGTCGGCGGCAGGCTCGACGCCCGGTCGGCGGCGAACGTCCGGGCCTTCGTTCAGCGCTATCGGCGCTACGGCGCCGGCGCGGTCACGATCGAGACGCCCGTGGGCGCCAATCCGAACTCGCCGGCGGTTTACCAGGTCCGGAGCGCGCTCCGCGCCGCCGGGGTGAGAGGGAGAATCGCCGTCGGCGCCTATGTGCCGTCGAATGACGGCGCGGCGCCGCCGGTGCGCGTGTCGTTCAACGGCTTAAAAGCGATCGTTCCGACCCAATGCGGCCAGTGGCCGGAGGATCTGGCTTCCGGATCGTCGGTCGAGGGGTGGAAGAACGAACCCTACTCGAATTTCGGCTGCGCCACCCAGTCGATGCTCGCGGCCCAGGTCGACGACCCGCGCGATTTCGTTCAGCCGCGCGCGCTCGGGCCGTCGGACGTCAACATGCGCACTCGAGCGATCGAGGCCGTCCGCAACGGCAAGGATCCGAGCACCGAGTGGACGCACGCCGTTCTCACGCCAATCGGCGGCGGTGTGCCGACCAACGGAAGTGATTGATCATGAGCGCGTACGACCCCGACGCCGGGATCGGCGACCAGCCCATCGATCGAACGCCCGCGCCGATCGCGCCGGCGCCGCAGATCGAGCCCGTGCCGCGCGTGTCGATCCAGGCGTTCTGCGAATCGCCGGACATCGCGGCGGTGGTCAGCGCCGCGATCTCCGACCGCCGGATGGCGAAGGCGCATGTCAAGCAGAACATGGGCGGGGCGGTCGCGGCGGTCGAGGCCTACAGGACCGCGCCGACGCCGAATGTCATCGTGCTCGAGGCGCCCGCCAGCCGGGACGCGCTCCTCGAGGAGCTCGAGGAGCTCGCCCAGTCCTGCGACGCTGGGACCAAGGTCGTCGTTCTCGGCAAGCACAACGACATCGGCCTCTACCGTCAGTTGATGGCGCGGGGGGTGAGCGAATATCTGGTGGCTCCGTTCGGGGTGGTCGACTTCATTCAGGCGATCTCGCAATTGTTCGCGACGCCCGGCGCGAAGCCGCTCGGGCGGGTGGTCGCGGTGGTCGGCGCCAAGGGCGGCGTCGGCGCCTCCACGGTCGCCCACAATCTGGCCTGGGCCCTCGCGTCGCTGACCGAAATGGCCACCATCATCGCCGATTTCGATCTGGCGTTCGGGACCGCCGGGCTCGACTTGAACCAGGACCCGCCCCAGGGAGTCGCGGAGGCGGTGTTCGCTCCCGATCGGGTCGATACGGTGCTGGTCGACCGGCTGCTTTCCAAGTGCGGCGACAAGCTCAGTCTGCTCGCGGCGCCCGCCACTCTCGATCGCGTGCTCGATTTCGCGGAAGTCTCGTTCGATTCGCTGATCGACGCGATGCGCGCCTCGACCCCCTGGATCGTGCTGGATGTGCCGCACCTCTGGTCGGGATGGGCGAGACGCATCCTCGTCTCCGCCGACGATGTCATCGTGGTCGCGAGCCCCGACCTCGCCAATCTCCGCAACGCGAAAAACCTGATCGACAACGTCAAGGGCGCGCGCCTGCATGACGCGGCCCCGCGCCTGGTGCTCAACGGCGTCGGCATGCTGAAGCGGCCGGAGATCGCCGCCGCGGAATTCGCCAAGGCGGTCGAGACCGGCCCGACCGCGGTCATTCCGCACGACGCGAAGCTGTTCGGCGCGGCGGCCAATAACGGGCAGATGGTCGCCGAAATCGAACCGAACGGCAAAACCGCGCAGATCTTCGTCGATCTCGCTTCCGCGCTGGCCGGCCGGGCCGAGGCGCGCAAGCCCAGGCGAGGCGTTCTCGAGCCGCTTATCGCCAAGCTCGGGCGCAAGAGGAAATGACCGGCTGGCGAACGCCTCGAGCCTGCCGCGATTCGATCGAATCGCAGCAGGCTCTCGATTCCTGGATTTCGCGCGCTTGGTCGCGAAAAACCGGCCGCCACTTTTTCGCCGCGCGCTCTCGCCCCTTCCTCGCCCGGCGCCCGGGCGAGCGGAAGGGACTCTGAGCGATGTTCGGCAAGCGCGCGAACGGGGGCGCCGGCGCCGAGCCCGCCGGGCCGCGCGCCGCCGCCGCGAGCGTGGCGGCGGAAGCGCCCAGGCCCGCGCCGGTTCCGGTCCCGCCGGTTCAAACCGAACGGCGGTCGGACACCTATTTCCAGACCAAATCGCTGATCTTCGGCGCTCTCATCGAGGCGATCGATCTCGCCGCGCTCTCCAAGCTCGACCCCGACAGCGCGCGCGAGGAAATCCGGGACATCGTCCACGAGATCGTCACCATCAAGAATCTGGTGCTGTCGATCGCCGAGCAGGAGGACCTGCTCGACGACATCTGCAACGACGTGCTCGGCTTCGGCCCGCTCGAGCCCTTGCTGGGGCGCGACGACATCGCCGACATCATGGTCAACGGGCCGACGCGGTGCTTCATCGAGGTCGCCGGCAAGATCCAGCTCACCAACGTCCGCTTCCGCGACAATTCGCAGTTGATGAACATCTGCCAGCGGATCGTGAGCCAGGTCGGCCGCCGGGTCGACGAAGCCTCCCCCATTTGCGACGCCCGCCTGCTCGACGGCTCGCGCGTCAACGTCATCGCGCCGCCGCTCGCCATCGACGGCGCGGCGCTGACTATCCGCAAGTTCAGGAAGGACAAGCTGACGCTCGATCAACTGGTCAAGTTCGGCTCGATCTCGCCGGCCGGCGCGGAAATCCTCAAGATCATCGGCCGCGTCCGTTGCAACGTGATCATCTCCGGAGGCACCGGCTCCGGCAAGACCACTCTGCTCAACTGCCTGACCAACTACATCGACGGCGACGAGCGCGTCATCACCTGCGAGGACGCGGCCGAGCTCCAGCTCCAGCAGCCCCATGTGGTGCGCCTCGAGACCCGGCCGGCGAATCTGGAAGGGGTCGGCCAGATCACCATGCGCGATCTGGTCAAGAACTGCCTGCGCATGCGCCCCGAGCGCATCGTCGTCGGCGAGGTTCGCGGGCCGGAGGCCTTCGATCTGCTCCAGGCCATGAACACCGGCCATGACGGGTCGATGGGCACGCTTCACGCCAACTCGCCGCGCGAAGCGCTGACCCGCATCGAATCGATGATCACCATGGGCGGATACGCGCTGCCGATGAAGACGATCCGGGAAATGGTGTCGTCCTCGGTGGACGTGATCGTTCAGGCCGCCCGCCTTCGCGATGGATCGCGGCGGATCACCCACATCACCGAGGTGATCGGGATGGAGGGCGACGTCGTGATCACCCAGGACCTGTTCGTCTACGAGATTCTGGGCGAGGACGCCCAGGGCAAACTGATCGGGCGCCATCGCTCGACCGGGATCGGGCGGCCAAGATTCTGGGAGCGCGCGCGCATGTACGGCGAGGAGGCGCGTCTGGCGGCGGCGCTGGATATCTCGGACATCGGGGCCTGAGGCTTGGGAGTTCGGTCGAGCAAGGGTGGCGGGCCATGGTCAATCCGATAGCGGTCGCGGGACTTCTGGCGCTTGGCGTCGGCGGCCTCGCCTTCGCCCTGGTCGGCGGAGACTCGCGGGCCGACAAGCGGCGCGCGGCGGTCGCGAAGAGCGACACGAAGACCCTCGCCGCGTCCGCCACTGTCGATCGAAACGCGCGCAAGAAGCAGATCGCCGAGGGCCTGCGCGATATCGAAATGAAGGGAAGGCGGCGCGCCAATCTGGCGACCCGGATCGAGCAGGCCGGGCTTTCAATCACCAAACAGCAATATTGGATCGCCAGCGCGATGATCGGCTTCATTTGCAGCGCTCTGGCCTATGTCCAGTCGAGAAGCATGCTGCTCATGGCTCTTGTCGCGCTGACCACCGCGGTCGGGCTGCCGCAGCTCGCGCTGGCGCGCCTGCGCATCCGCCGCATCAACAAGTTCATCGCCAACTTTCCCACCGCCATCGATCTCATCGTCCGCGGCATCAAGTCCGGCCTGCCGCTCGGCGACACGATCCGGATCGCCGCCTCCGAGAGCCCCGAACCGGTGAAGTCGGAGTTTCGCCGCGCGGTCGAGGCCCTGTCGCTCGGAATGACCTTGCCGGAAAGCATCGAGCGGATGGCGCAAAGGGTTCCGATCGCGGAAACGAATTTCTTTTCCATCGTGATCGCCATCCAGGCGAAGTCGGGCGGAAACCTGTCCGAAGCCCTGGGCAATCTTTCCCGCGTGCTGCGCGAGCGCAAGAAGATGAAGGGAAAGATCAGCGCCATGTCCATGGAGGCGAAGGCCTCCGCGGCGATCATCGGCGCGGTGCCGTTTCTGGTGGTCGGCGCGCTCTACGTCTCGTCTCCGAAATACATCTCGCTCCTGTGGGCGACAACCCATGGCCGGATGATCTCGCTGATCGCGATTTTCTGGATGGGGATCGGAATCGCGATGATGAAAAAAATGATCGCCTTCGACTTCTGACCGGGCCTGCCGCCATGATGGACGAAATTATCGCCAAATTCTCCGACGCTCATTTTCTGGCGGTGCTGTTCGCGGCGATCGGCTCGGCCGCGACGGTGCTCACCGCCGCGATGCCCTGGCTCCAGCCGGACACCCTGTCGCGGCGCATCAAGGCGGTGAGCACCGAGCGTGAGCGGATCAGGGCCCGCGAGCGCGAGCGCCTGCAGGCGGCGCAGAACAAGAGCACGCTCAGGGTGAGGCCGACCGGCCTCATCAAGCAGGTGGTCGAAACCTTCAATCTGGCGAGCTGGCTCAGCACCGAGACAGCCAAGATCCAGTTGGCCAAGGCCGGCTTCCGCGGCGCGCGGGCCGAATACGCCTTCCTCGCCTGCCGCCTGGCGGCGCCGATCGCCTTTTTCCTCGCGGCCCTCGTCTACCAGTTCCTGATCATCAAATGGAACCAGCCCGCGATGATCAAGATCGGCATCGCGATCGCCGCGAGCTACCTCGGCATCAAGGCGCCCGAGCTGTTCCTCAAAAACAAGACCTCCAAACGGCAGAAGGAAATCGAGCGGGCGTTTCCCAACACCCTCGACCTCATGCTGATTTGCGCCGAATCCGGCATGTCGATCGAGCACGCGGTGCGCAAGGTCAGCCAGGAGATCGGCGTCGAAAGCGTCTCGATGGCCGAGGAAATGGGGCTGCTCGCCGCCGAAATGTCCTATCTGGCCGACCGGCGGGTCGCCTTCGAGAACTTAGGGTTGAGGACTGGGCTCGAATCCGTTCGCTCGCTCACCACGGTCCTCACCCAGTCCGAGCGCTATGGCAC
>DATNBG010000038.1:0-3019 GCA_035572075.1 Roseiarcus sp.
CGAGGAAATGGGGCTGCTCGCCGCCGAAATGTCCTATCTGGCCGACCGGCGGGTCGCCTTCGAGAACTTAGGGTTGAGGACTGGGCTCGAATCCGTTCGCTCGCTCACCACGGTCCTCACCCAGTCCGAGCGCTATGGCACGCCGCTCGGCGCGGCGCTCAGGGTCTTGAGCCAGGAGAGCCGCGACCAGCGGATGACCAAGGCCGAGAAAAAGGCCGCGGCGCTGCCGCCGACCCTCACCGTGCCGATGATTCTCTTCTTCCTGCCCGGCCTGTTCGCCGCCATCCTGACCCCGGCCGCGATCCAGATCAACCACTGGAATTAGCGCGCGGCTTGCACGTTTCGGGTTGCGCCGATTCGTTCGCCGGCGCATGATTCGACTTGTGTCGCATTCATCAGGAGCAACCGGACGGGCGATAGTATCGCCGCAATCGTCGTCGCCCGTCGCCGCGCGTCGCCCCGATCCCCCTTACCTCGATGGATTGAACGAGGAGCAGCGCCGCGCGGTCGAGGCGCTGGACGGGCCGGTTCTCGTTCTCGCCGGCGCAGGCGTCGGCAAGACGCGGGTCCTCATCGCCCGGATCGCGCATATCATTTCGACCGGCCGCGCTCGCCCCCATGAAATCCTGGCGGTGACCTTCACCAACAAGGCGGCCCGCGAGATGCGCCAGCGCGTCGGCGTGTTCTTAGGGTCCGAGCAGGCGATGCCGTGGCTCGGCACCTTCCATTCGGTCGGCGCCAAGATCCTGCGCATGCACGCCGAACTCGTGGGTTTGAGGCCGAATTTCACCATCCTCGACACCGACGACCAGCTGCGCCTCATGAAGCAACTCCTCCAGGCGGAAAACCTGGACGACAAGCGCTGGCCGGCGAGGGCGCTCGCTGGTCTCATCGATGGATGGAAGAACCGGGGCATCGAGCCCAGAGCCGCGCCGGCGAGCGAGGCCGCGGCCTTCGCCGCGGGCAAGGGCGCCGCGCTCTATGAAGCCTATCAGGCCCGCCTGAAAGCCCTCAACGCCGTCGACTTTGGCGATCTCCTGCTCGAGCCGTTGCGCCTTTTGCGCGAGCACAGCGATGTTCTCAGCCTCTACCGGCGCCGCTTCCGCTACATCCTGGTCGACGAGTATCAGGACACCAACGTCGTTCAGTATCTCCTTCTCCGGCTGATCGCTCAGGCCGACGGAAACCTGTGCTGCGTCGGCGACGACGATCAGTCGATCTACGCCTGGCGCGGCGCGGATGTCGAAAACATCCTGCGCTTTGAAAAGGACTTTCCCGGCGCAAGAGTGATCCGGCTCGAGCGGAACTATCGCTCGACCGGCCACATTCTGGGCGTGGCGTCGGGACTGATCGCCCACAACCGCGGACGATTGGGAAAGACCCTGTTCACCGACAAGCCGCTGGGGGACCGGCCGACGGTCACCGAGGCGCCGGACGCCCAGGAGGAGGCGAGGCTCATCGGCGAGGAGATCGAGGCCGCCCAGCACAAGGGGGTTTCGCTCGACGAGGTCGCCATCCTGGTGCGCGCATCTTTCCAGATGCGCGAATTCGAGGAACGGTTCATCGCGCTCGGTCTTCCTTACAAGGTCATCGGCGGCCCGCGATTCTACGAGCGGGCGGAAATCCGCGATGCGCTCGCCTATCTTCGCTGCGTCGCGCAGCCCGACGACGATCTCGCCTTCGAGCGCATCTTCAACCAGCCCAAACGGGGCCTGGGCGACGCGACGCTCGCGCTCCTGCACGACTATGGCCGGCGAGCCGGCCTTTCGCTCACCCGCGCGGCGCGCGCGCTCATCGAAACCGAGGACCTGAAAGCGCGCCCCCGCCAAATCCTGCGAACCCTTCTCGGCGACTTCGACCGCTGGCGAAACGAGGCCGGTCGCATCGCTCATGACGAGCTCGCGCAACTCGTTCTCGAGGAGAGCGGCTATATCGACATGTGGAAAGCCGAGCGCACGCCCGACGCGGCGGGGCGCCTCGACAATCTCAAGGAGCTTGTCCGGTCGATGGGCGAATTCCCCGACCTCGCGGCGTTTCTCGAACATGTGTCGCTGATCATGGACGCCGATGGCGGCGAGGATGGCGAGCGCGTTTCGATCATGACCCTGCATGCGGCGAAGGGACTGGAGTTCGATCTCGTCTTTCTGCCGGGCTGGGAGGAGGGCCTCTTTCCCAATCAGCGCTCGCTCGATGACAATGGCGCAGCCGCCCTCGAGGAAGAACGAAGGCTGGCCTATGTCGGCCTCACCCGCGCCCGCCGGCAGGCGAAAATCTACTATGCGCTGTTCAGGCGCGTGCGCGGCCTATGGCAGACGTCGATTCCGTCCCGGTTCATCCAGGAATTGCCGGCCGATCACATCGAGGCGGATGAATTCGCCGGTTCGGCCGGCCGCGCCGATCGCTCGTGGCCGGCGGCGGGTCTCGAGGCCGGGTTCGCCTCCCGCTACGACACGCCCGGCTGGCGTCGCGCCGAGGCGCGGCGAGGCGAACCGTCGCGCGGGCTTAAGTCCCCTGGCCCGATATTCGAAGGCGCAGCCCAGCGCCACTCTCCCCCCGCTTCGGCCTTCCGCGCCGGATCGCGGGTGTTCCACAACAAATTCGGCCCCGGCGCGGTGGTCGCGGTGGACGGCTCCAAGCTGACCGTCGATTTCGACAAGGCGGGGCGAAAACTGGTGATGGACAGTTTCGTCGCCGCCGAGAGTTAGCTGAGCGTCAGGCGGCCCGGGTTCTCGGCTTCACCGCCTCGCTATAGGCGTCGATCAGCGTCGCGGTGAGAGCCGTGGGCTTATAGCTGTGCGGACCGATCTCGCCGACCGGCGTCACTTCGGCCGCCGTGCCGGTGATGAAGCATTCGTCGAAGTCCGCAAGCTCGGCGGGGAGGATTCGCCGCTCGACCACTTCGATCCCGCGCCCGCGCGCAAGGTCGATCACCGTCGCCCGGGTGATGCCGGCGAGGAAGCAATCGGCGATCGGCGTATGAATCACCCCGTTCTTGACGAAAAAGACATTCGCGCCGGTG
>DATNBG010000039.1:0-3930 GCA_035572075.1 Roseiarcus sp.
TCGGAGGCTGGAGGGTCATGACAACACAAAGAGAGACGTCAAATCCGATTCAATGGTGGGTTCCGGGGGACTGGAACGGCTTTTTCGGACTCTTCACCAATGTCGTCCTGAACGTCATCGTGCTGACCGGCCTCTGCCTCGGCGTGATCAAGCTGCCGGGCGACGTTGTCTTCGGACGAATTCTGCCAGCGCTGGGCATCGCGCTTCCGATCGGCAACCTGTACTACGCCTATCTCGCCTATCGGCTCGCCAAGGCCGAAAATCGAAGCGACGTGACGGCCATGCCTTACGGCCCGAGCGTGCCGCACATGTTCATCGTCGTCTTCGTCATCATGCTTCCGGTCTATTTGAAGACCAAGGACGCGATGCTGGCGTGGCGGGACGGGCTGGCCTGGGCGTTCATCATCGGCGTCATCGTGCTGATCGGCGCCTTCGTCGGACCGACGATTCGCCGGTTGACGCCGCGCGCCGCGATGCTCGGCACGCTGGCGGGAATTTCGATCGCCTTCATCTCCATGCGGCCCGCGTTTCAGATGTGGGAGGCGCCATGGATCGCTTTCGTTTCGCTGGGTCTCGTGTTGATTGCCTGGACCGCCAATGTGCGGCTTCCGGGCGGCATTCCCGGCGGCCTGGCGGCGGTCATCGTGGGCACGGTCATCGCTTGGATCGCCGCGGTCTTCGGCTGGTCGGACATCGTGAGCTCGGCCCAGGTTTCGGCGTCCTTCGCGCAATTCGGCGTCCATCTGCCGAGACCGAGCGCCGACGTGATTTCGGGCCTCACCAACATCGCCCCGCTGCTCGTGACCGCGATCCCCCTCGGCATATACAATTTCACCGAGGGCCTGAACAACGTCGAGAGCGCGTCAGCCGCGGGCGACAACTACAACCTGCGCCACATTTTGCTCGCCGACGGAATCGGCGCCATCGTCGGCTCCATCCTCGGCAGTCCGTTCCCTCCGGCGGTCTATATCGGACACCCGGGTTGGAAGGCGGTCGGCGGCCGGATCGGCTATTCCCTGGCGACGGGCGTGGTCATCGCCCTGGTCTGCTTCCTGGGCCTGACCGCTTTGCTGCTCGCCGTCGTGCCGCTGGTGGCGATCCTGCCGATTCTGCTCTATATCGGACTGGTCATCGGCGCTCAGGCCTTTCAGGCCACGCCCGCCAAACACGCCCCGGCGGTCGTCCTCGCCCTCATTCCGAACATCGCGCTCTGGGGCCAGAGTCAAATCGACGGCGCGCTGGCCGCCGCCGGAACAAGCGCGTCCCAGCTCGGGATGGGAAAGCTGATGGATAGCGGCGTCGTCTATCACGGCATGCAACTGCTTGGCGGAGGCGCCGTGCTCGCCGGTCTGATGCTGGGAGCGATCGCGGCCTTCATCATCGACCATGAGTTCAGGAACGCGGCTGCGTATGCCGCCGCCGCCGCGGTGCTGTCCTTCTTCGGCTTCATCCACGCCACGCAACTCGCCTGGGTCGCCTCGCCGCTGGTCGCGCTCGGTTACGCATTCCTCGCGGCGATCTGCATCGGCGTGGCGATGCGCGAGGAAAGCGCCCAAACCGCGGGCGCAAGAGCCGCGGTTTCCGCACAGGCCTGACCCGAGGCGCGCTCGCCGGATCGGGCGCGCCTCAACCCCCGTGCGGCAATCAGAGCCGGCGGCCGTCCTCGCCCCTCGGCGGGGCGGCCGCGGCCCAGCACGAACAGGCCGCGAGAAATCCCTGCAGGCCGCAAGCGCCGGAGCTGTGGCCGACCGCCAGCGCCGCTCGCGCGACGCGCTGGATCGTATCCGCGTCCGATCCCGCCGAAATGTGCCTGGCGAGGTCGAACAGCCGCTCCGACACTTCGCCTTCGGCGGCCGCTTCGAGATAGACTCGACTGACCCTGTTCGTGCGCGGCGCAAGCCGCCTGACCCGTCCGGACACGTCTGCGAGAAAAGCGAGCCGCGGCGCGTCCGCCGCGGCGCAAGCCCAAAGCGCGGCGAAATAGCCGACGAGAAAGTCGTCGCCGGCGGGCGTGGCGCCTTCGCCGAGGCCGACGAGGCCTGAAATGGCCGATTCCGCGCGGGCCGCGTCCAGCGCCCGCGTCGCCGCCATCAGCGCGGCGGGGCGAGCGCCGGCGAGGCGAACCCACCTCATGTTGCGGCCATCCTGCCCGAGCGCGGCATGCGCCGCGGACAGCGCGTCCGCAACGGCCCGACGCGCCCCGTCGAGGCGCAGATCGCGGAGGGGGGAGCGCCAGAGAGCGGCGCAGCGCAGATCAATCGAGATCGGGCTTCCCGCTATGCGAAGAATTCCCCCGCGCTGGGCGACATCGGCCCCAACCGGGATCGCGTTCTCGAAGGCCAATCCCGAAGGTGCGTCAAAGCGGATGCTTCGCGGCAGGCCGCCGATCTCCGGGGCTGCCAGCGTCAACAAGCTCTCGTCGGCCAGCGAAACGACACAAACCCGGGAATGAACGGCCGCGACCGTTCCGGACATGCTTGTGGCGGACGCGCCTGGCCCTATCGAAAGCGCCTGCAGCCGCAAGAGAATTCACCCAATCTCGATCACTGGTCGTAAGCGCGCGCCAGCGCCTCCTTGATCGACGTCCCCACGATGTTGCGCCCGTCGTTGATATTCCGGCGCATCGCTTCGCGCGCGCCGGCGACGTCGCTGGCCGCAATTCGATCCAAAATGGCGAGATGCTGGTCGCACGTGTTCTTGACGCGATCGACCGCCTCGAAATCGATCATCCGGAAGACATAGAGCCGTTCATTGATCGCGGCGAGTTGCCGCAGCAGCGTCTCGTTGTTGATCAGCGACGCAAGCCGCTCATGGAATTGCGCGTCGAGCTTCGCCATTTCCTCGACTTTTCGCTTGGGACGGCGAAGCACCCCCTGCCAGATTTGCGTCAATTCAGCCAATGCGTCGGCGGGAGGAGCCGACGCAGCCAGCGATTCGACCGCATAGAGCTCGAGCGCGAGCCGAACGTCGTACAGTTCTTCCAGTTCCTTGACCTTGATCTGCCGAACCGCGTAGCCGCGATTGTCCATGCGGCGAATAAGGCCGTTCGTGGCAAGCACGCGCAGGGCCTCGCGCACAGGGCTGCGGCTGACGCCGAACTCACGGCAAAGACCATCCTCGGTCAGCCGGTGCTCGGGGGGATAACGCCAGCCAATGATCCGTCCCTTGAGGGTCGCGACAATCGATGAGCTCAGTGTCGAGGCGTTTGGCGACGCCATGGTCGTCGTCTTCTCCGTGAGGGGAATCATTTTTGTATACAACGTCGAGCAGTACGGCAATCGGCGCCGAGTCCAGACTGAGCAGGCTCGCCAACGAAATTCGGCTTAAATCCGGCAAGCGGGATGATCGGGGCGCTCCGCATTGATCGGGCGCCTCGGAAGCATCGGTTGAGGCGGCTTGAGCAAACCTGATAGGGCAGATTGTTTCAATCTGCTCAAAGGCGGCCGGCCTTGTTCGCAAACGAGCATGACACGATCTTCGCGCCCGCCTCCGGGGCCGGCCGGGCGGCGATCGCGGTCGTGCGCATCTCCGGCCCCGACTGTGCGGCGGCGATCGCTGCGATTGCGCCCGGCGCTGCGTTTCCGGACCGCCGCGCAACGCTGCGAACGCTGCGTCATCCGCATTCCCATGAACCGCTCGACCGGGCGCTCGTCACCCGTTTCCGGGCGCCGCGCAGTTTCACCGGCGAGGAGATGGCGGAAATCGGCGCCACCGGCGGGCGCGCCGTCGTCGCGGCCCTGGTCAGGGCGCTGGCCCTCATTCCCGGGCTCAGGCTCGCCGAACCGGGGGAATTCGCCTGGCGCGCGTTCATGAACGGCAAGATCGATCTTTCCGAGGTCGAGGGGCTCGCCGATTTGGTGGAAGCCGAAACGGAGGCCCAGCGGCGCCAGGCCCAACGCATCGCAGGCGGCGCGCTGGGGCGCGAGTGCG
>DATNBG010000040.1:0-2497 GCA_035572075.1 Roseiarcus sp.
GCGACCGCTTGGCCGACCTCCTCCACGTCCATCATCGGCTCGGGCGCGATCCGGCCGTCGGCCTGGCGCACCCCTTGGGTCTGCTTGCGGGCCATCTCGGTCAGCGCGTTGCCGACGTCGATCTGGCCGCAGGCGATGTCGTGGGCGCGCCCGTCGAGGGCGATCGACTTGGTCATCCCGCTGACTGCGTGCTTGGTCGCGTTATAGGCGATCGAAAGCGGCCTCGGCGTGTGGGCCGAGATCGAGCCGTTGTTGATGATCCGCCCGCCCTGCGGCTTCTGGCGCTTCATCAGCCCGAACGCCCCCTGGGCGCAGAGGAACATGCCGTTGAGGTTGACGTCGACCACCGCGCTCCACTGGGCGAAGGTCAGTTCGTCGATCGGAACCGGGGGCGCGTTCTGGCCCGCATTGTTGAACAGGAGGTCGAGGCGGCCGAATTCGCGCTCGATTGCCGTGAACAGGGCCTTGACCGCCTCCGGGTCGGCGACATTGGTCGGGAGGCTAAGCGCGCGGCGGCCGAGCGCCTTGATCTCGCCCGCGACCTCCTCGAGCGGCTCGCGCCGCCGGCCGGCGAGCGCCACATGCCACCCCGTTCGCGCCAGCGCCAGCGCCGACGCCTTGCCGATCCCCGATCCCGCGCCCGTCACCAGGGCAAAGCGCTCGCCGTCCATGAGTTCTCCCCTAAAGCCTCCGCTCCCGCCCGAGTTCCGGCGCCACGCGCCAGACGGCGGCGGCGAGCACGATCGCGCCGCCGAGCATGGTCGGGAGGCCCGGATTCTCGCCGAAGGCGATAAACACCCATATCGGCGCGAGCACAACATCGAGCAGGCTGATGAGGCCCGCTTCGGCGGACGGAATGAACTTGGCCCCCTCCATGAAGATGACGAAGGCCAGCCCGATCGTGGTCAGGCCGAACAGGAACAGGACGGCGAAATCATGAAGGCCGATCGGCGGAAGCGGCGAATTGGCGAGGCCGATGACGCCGGAGCCGAGCGCGCCCAAGCAATTGACGACGATCATCGAGGCGCCGGGCGCGCGCCGCTGGAGCACGATCATGCCGGCGAAGGTCAGCGTCATCAGCATCGACAGCGCCTGCCCCAGGAGACGCCCGGAACCCAGGCCGCTCGCGACCATGATGACGATGCCGATGAGCGCCGCGCCCGAGGCCATGAGCGTGCGCGCCGAGACGCGCTCCCCATTGACGAGGAAGCCGATCGCCGCGGCGACGAAAGGCAGGGTCGCGTAGATCACCATGACGTCGGCGATCGTCGTGGTCATCACCGAGGCGGTGTAGGCGGAGATCGCGATCATCGCCAGGAGCGCCGCGACCGGCGAGAGCGCGCCAAAGCCGAACGGGTTCTTGAGGCGCCCGCCCGAATATTCGATCAGGCCGATGAGGCCGATCGAGACCCCGCCGAACAGCGCCCGCCAGCCCATGACCGTCCATAGGTCGAGGTGGGCGAGCAGGCGGGCGAACAGGCCGGCCAGGCTCCACAAGACCGTGGCGAAAAGGACCAGCAGCACGCCGCGCCGGCGCGCGGACTGTTCGCCCGGCACGGGAAGCCTCTCCTCATCGATCGGGGACCAAGAGAATAGGAAGATTCGCGACCCGGGGGAACCGCGGCGGCGCGCCTCAATTCGGGCGCTGGCGCGCCGGACGGACGCTCGTCACCACGACAAGCCAGGTGGCGACATGATGGGCGAATCGGCCGCAAGGCCCGGCCAGGGTAGCGAGCGCCGAGCGGAACGCCGGCCCCTCGGCCCCGACGCCAAACACGATCGGTTCGCGCGTCCTGGCGGGAATTGCCAGCGTGCCGAACGCCCAGTCCCAGACGGCGAGCGCGAAGCCGAGGTTCTTGTCGAAATGGATGGGGTTTGCGGAATGGTGCAGCTGGTGATGGGCCGGACTCTGCAGGATCCGGCCGGCGAGGCCGGTGAAGGCGATCCACATATGGGTGTGGCGCAGATGGCCGTAGGTCAGGAGGAACGCCATCGTGACGATGTTGCCGTTGAGCAGCGTGAACGGGCGCACGCCGGGACCGAAGGCGTAGGTCATGACGCCGAACACGGTCCCGGTCGAAAGCCCGATCAGGTTCATGAATGCGATGATCTCGACCGGATGCTGGCGCAATTCGGTGAGCGCCGTCATCACCTCCGCGGAATGGTGGACTTTATGAAACTCCCACAGGGCTGGGACCTTATGGAAACAATAATGGGCGAACCAGTAGGCCAGTTCGTAAGCGAGGACTTGCAGCACGGTTGCGAGCGTGAGCACGCTCCAGGCGGGCCAATGCGTGGGCGCATGCGGACCCAATCCGTGGGTCAATGCGGCGGCGACGGCGTCGCGCCAGAAGAACAGGCCGAGGCCCAGCATGCCGTAGGCGGAGGCGAAGACGACTGCGTTCAGCGCCCACAGGCGCATGTCGACCAGTGACGAGGGATGCAGGAGGATGCGGGCCGGGAAGATCGAGCGGACGAACCCCTTGACGCTGAGCGG
>DATNBG010000041.1:0-4580 GCA_035572075.1 Roseiarcus sp.
TTCGGCGTGACCAGGCGCCCGTGCGCGCCGGGGCCGATCCCGGCATATTCGCCGTAGCGCCAATAAATCAGGTTGTGGCGGCTCTCGCCGCCGGGGCGCGCGTGGTTCGACACCTCATAGGCCGGCAGGCCGCGCGCATAGGTGACCTCCCGCGTCGTCTGGAACAGGGCGAGGCTCAGCTCCTCGTCGGGGAGCTTGAGCTTGCCCGCGTCGCGCAGGCGCTCGAACATGGTGTCGGGTTCGATGGTGAGCTGATAGAGCGAGACATGGTCGCCGACGAGGCCAAGCGCCTCGGCGAGCTCGCGGCGCCATTGTGCTGCGCCCTGCCCCGGCCGGCCGTAGATGAGGTCGAAGCTGAAGCGGGGAAAGAGGGCGGCGGCGAGCTTGACCGCGGCAAGCGCCTCGGCGACCGTGTGCTTGCGGCCGAGCGCCTTGAGGTCGGCGTCGTTGAGCGCCTGCACCCCGATCGACAGCCGGTTGACGCCGGCCGAGCGATAGCCGCGGAACCGTTCGGCTTCGACGCTGGTCGGATTGGCCTCGAGCGTGATCTCCGCGTCCTTGTCGAGCCGCCACGCGGAGGCGATCGCGTCGATGACGCCCTGCACGGTCTCAGGCGCCATCAGCGACGGGGTGCCGCCGCCGAAGAAGACCGAACGCACGATGCGGCGCGGCGCGAGCGTCCCCCGATGAGCGATTTCAGCCTTGAACGCCGAAAGATAGCGCGCCTCGTCGATTGCCGCGCCGCGGACGTGGCTGTTGAAATCGCAATAGGGACACTTCGCGAGGCAAAACGGCCAATGCACATAGACCCCGAAGCCGGGGTCCGCGTCGGCGCTCGCGACGCCTATGGCCGCTGGGCGAATCATCGCCCCGTTATGCCAGCGAACGCGGGGCAGCGCCAGCGCGGGCGGCGCGAAGGGGCGGCGCTGCCTTTTCCAACCGTGAGGGTTGAATCAGTGTTGCCACACGCGCGGTTGTATCTCTAATGTCGACATTCCTTCGCCGAGCATCATCCGCAGCGCCTCGGTCATCGAGAATTGCGAAGAGCAGCGGAGGATGGCGTCGCCGCCGATCCGGCGCCCGGTTTCGTACGAACTTCAGCAAAAGGGTGAACCAACGACGCCATAAGATTGAGACGACTTACCGACAGCGGCAACACAGGGAGAAGCACGATGATCAATCGCACCTCGCGTTCATTCATCCGCCAGCTCGCCAGTGGCGGCCTAGCAGCGTCAGTCTACGCAATCGCCTTCGCGTCAACCGGGCAGACGCAGAGTCTCGGCCCACTCGTGCAAGTGACCGGTGCCGATCCGTTTGCCTCCTGCACCGCCGACAATGTCGGCCAGCAGGAGAAGGCCTTCGGCAGCGTCGTCTTCCCCAATACAGCGATCGAGCCATGGGTCGCAGTCGATCCCACGGACGCCTCGCGGCTTCTGGTCGGCTATCAGCAGGATCGCTGGTCCGACGGCGGCGCGCGCGGACTGGTCGGCGTCGTCTCAAGCAGCGGCGGCGGCGCTGGCGCGTGGGCCGACACGATCCCGTCGGGGACCACCGAATGCGCGGGCGGCAAGCGGGACCGCGCGAGCGATCCCTGGACCGCCTTCGCCCTGGACGGCACGGCGTTCTTCATGTCGCTCGTACTGGATCCAGCCAAGCCGAGCACGCCCTTTGGCGCGCGAAAGAGCGCGATGCTTGTCAGCCGGTCAACCGATCACGGCGCAACCTGGGGTTCGCCCGCGGTCTTGCTCAGCAACAACTCGCCGCATGTCCTCAATGACAAGGATTCGCTCACCGCCGACCCGACTGACAATGGCTTGGTCTACGCGGCGTGGGACCAACTGAGCGTCTTCCCGCCGAGCGCCCAGGGCGCCGCCCTTTTGGCTCAGGGTGAAGGCATCCCGATCGCGCGGGAGCTGCTCAACTCGACGGTGGGCGCGTCTGCGGTCTGCGCCCCGGTCCACAAACCGCCATGCAAGGGCGGCGCTGCCTCCTTCAAGTTTAACTTTACCGGCCCGTCGATCTTGTCGCTGTCGGACGACAACGGCGTGAGCTTCGGCGCGCCGACGGCGATCTTCAGCCCCGGAACCAACGCCCAGACCATCGACAATCTCGTTCAGGTGACCCCGGACGGGGTCGTCCACGACTTCTTCACCGCCATCAATGCGACGCCGTCAGGGCTGAGCATCGAGTCGGTTTTCTCATCGAACAAGGGAACCACCTGGAGCAGCCCGGTTTTCGCGCAGGACATCTCTGTCGTCGGGGTGATCAGTCCGGACACGGGCCAGCCGCTGCGCGACGCCTCCATTCTCTATGCCGTTTCGGCCAATCCGGTGAGCGGGGCGATTTACCTCGCCTGGCAGGACGACCGCTTCACGACGGCGACCTGCACGACTCCCACGGGGACGATTCCGATCGACGGGATCGCTTTCAGCCAGTCGACTGACGGCGGCGCCACCTGGTCGGCGCCGATCATGGTCAACCAGACGCCGACGAACACGACGAACCCGTGTCGCCAGCAGGCGTTTGTGCCGGCGGTCGTGGCGACCGGGGACGGCAAGGCCGTCGTGGTGACCTACTATGATTACCGCAACGACACGAACACGCCGGCCGGTTTTGAAGGGACCGACTATTTCGCCGTCATCTGCAAAACCGCCAGTGACTGCGCAAAGGCGGGAAGTTGGGGCGACGAGCAGCGGCTGACGACCTCAACGTTCAACATCCTGGACGCGCCGGTGGCCCGCGGCCATTTTCTTGGCGACTACATGGGCTTGGCGGCGAGCGGGCCGACGACGGTTTATCCTGTGTTCGGCATCCCGACCGGTCACAACACGACGGCTGAGTTCACGCGCAAGATTTCCGGACTGCCGTGACACTGCCCAAATCGCAGGGCCGCGTGACCATCGCAGCCTAAGCCGGCGCCCGCTCCTCACAACGCCTCGTCGCCCGTCTCGGCGGTGCGGATGCGCACCGCGCGCTCGATGGGGAGGACGAAAATCTTGCCGTCGCCGATCTGGCCGGTGCGCGCGGAAGTCTGAAGCGCCTCGATCGTCGGTTCGACCTCGTGGTCGCTGACTGCGATCTCGAGGCGCACCTTCGGCATGAAGGCGACATTGTATTCCGAGCCGCGATAGATTTCGGTGTGCCCCTTCTGCCGGCCATAGCCGTTGGCCTCGCTCACCGTCATGCCCTTGACGCCCAGCCGGTCGAGCGCCGTCCTCACCTCGTCAAGCTTGAACGGCTTGATCACCGCCAGGATCAGCTTCATCGCCTCACGCCCCTTGAGAAAACGCCAAAGTCCCCGGCCTTCGCTATGCCGGCGAGGCGGCCTAAGCAAGCGTGCATTTGGTCGAGGTTCGCCATGGCGCGCCGGTTCGACCATCGCCGTATGGACCGCGGAACGCATTTTTGCTTAAGCTCCGAGCCCGGGTCCCGGCCAGCCTCCGCCGCGAGCGCTTCTTAGAAAGGGACCCGCCTTCCGGGAGGAGATCGATGAGATTGCCGAGCGCGAAATCCCTCATTCTCGCGGCGATCGGCGCGGCCGCGCTCATCCTTCCGGCGCCGGCGCTTCCCGCCGAACCCAAGGTGCTGCGCTTCGCGTTCCAGGGCGAGCTCAAGACGGTCGACCCCTATCAGATCAACGAGAGCTTCAGCCTCTCCGTGAACGGGGCAGTCTACGAGGGGCTGGTCCGGCGCGGGCCGGACATGAGGCTCGAGCCCTGCCTCGCCACAAGCTGGGAAGTCCTCGATCCGCTGCACTGGCGCTTTCATCTGCGCAAGGGCGTCAAGTTCGACGAGGGCCAGCCTTTCACCGCCGACGACGTCGTCTTCTCGGCAGAGCGCGTGCGCGGCCCCGGCTCCGACCTCAAGGGCCGCATCCCCGCGGACGCCAAGGTGGTGAAGGTCGATGACTACACCGTCGACTTCATCCTCAAGACGCCCGATCCGCTCCTGATCAACGAATGGGAGACCTGGGGCATCTTCTCGAAGAGCTGGTCGGAAGCGCATGGCGCGACCGAGGCCACCCCGATGAACGCGACCACCCCGCCCTATGCCGGCTTGCACGCCAATGGGACCGGCCCCTTCATCCTGGTCAGCCACGAGCCGGGCGTGAAGACCGTATGGAAGCGCAATCCGAACTGGTGGGACAAGCCGAGAACCAACCTCGACGAGGTGGTGTTCACCCCGATCCCCAACGCCGCGACGCGGGTCGCCGCGCTTCTGTCGGGCGAGGTCGACTGGATCGATCCGGTGCCGCTCAACGATCAGGCGCGGGTCAACGCCAATCCGGGAACCAAGGTCATGGCGGGGCCCGAGATCCGCACGATTTTCCTCGGCATGGACCAGTTCCGCGATGAGCTCGGCCATTCGAACGTCAAGGGCAAGAACCCATTCAAGGACGTCCGCGTCCGCAAGGCGTTCTACGAGGCGATCGACGAGGACGCGATCAACAAGAAGGTGATGCGCGGACAGGCGACGCCGAGCGCGCTGATGATCGCGCCGTCGCTGTTTTCGCTGTCCAAGGATTTCCACCGCCTGCCCTTCGACCCCGCGGAATCGAAGAAGCTGCTCGCCGAGGCCGG
>DATNBG010000042.1:0-2549 GCA_035572075.1 Roseiarcus sp.
CCTTCTTCAACGACGCCGACCCTGAGCGGGTGGCCGCGTTCTTCGACGAGGCGACCAGGCTCGGCGTCGACGGCATCACCGTTTCCCCCGGCTACGCCTACGAGCGCGCCCCCGACCAGCAGCATTTCCTCAACCGCTCGACGACCAGGGAGCTTTTCCGCGCCGTGTTCCGCCGGGGGGATCGCGGGCGAAAATGGGCCTTCAACCAGTCGTCGCTGTTTCTCGACTTCCTGGCCGGCAACCAGACCTATCATTGCACGCCCTGGGGCAACCCGACGCGCACGATCTTCGGCTGGCAGCGCCCCTGCTACCTGCTCGGCGAAGGCTATGCGAAGACCTTCAAGGAGCTGATGGAGGAGACCGACTGGGACGCTTACGGGGTCGGCAATTATGAGAAATGCGCTGACTGCATGGTCCACAGCGGGTTCGAGGCGACCGCGGTCAAGGATGCGGTGAAGAAGCCGTGGAAGGCGGCGCGCGTCGCCCTCATGGGGGTCAGGACCGAAGGTCCGATGGCCCCGGACATCCCGCTCGGAAGCCAGCGCGAGGCCGAGTACGTTTTCGACAAGAACGTCGCCCGGAAGCTGTCAGAAATCCGCCGCGCCGAGGCCGAGGAAAAAGCGAAGAAGAAGTCCGCGACAGCGGTTTAGCGTCTTAAACGCGGCTTGGGCGTCGAGCGCGGCCGCGCCAAGGGCGGGAAACTGGCCGGGAGAGCGGATGAGCCCGCCGATGACGGCTGTCGCTCTGATCCGGCCATCGGAACTCACCGCCTTCGACGCGAGCGGCGGCAGGTTGCGTTCGGCGGGATCCGCGACGGCGCGCAGGATTGCGAACGGGATCCGCCGCTCCATCGCGAATCCGCCCGCGGCCAGGCTCTCCATGTCGACTCCCGCGGCGCCGGTTGAGCGGCGCAGTTCCGACTTGGCGGCGCCCGTCAGAACGGGAGCGGCGGCCGCGGCCATGCGCTGGACGACGATCCGCGCTGCTGCGTTGGCGAGGCCCTGGGCGAGCGTGGAGGCGACGGCTTCGTCGGTCCTTATGACGCGGCCGTCCGAGACAACTTCCGAGCCGACAATGAGGTCCCCGGGGCGAAGCCGCGGATCGAGCCCCCCGCAGACGCCCCAGCTGATCACCAGCGAGGGCGCCGCGGCCTCAGCGAGCCTCGCGCGTAAGGCCGGCGCGTCGCCGCATAGGGTCGCCCGCCCCGGGCCGGCCAGGATCGCCGCCTCGCGCTTCAGCCCGCAGACGATCAGGACGTTCGCGGATGGCGGCAAGGGCTAGTTAGCCCCCCAGCAGCGTCGCGGTCCGCTCGTGCAGGGTCTTGACCAGGGCGTCCGCGCCGCCGCCCCCGGCGAGGATCGACGCGAATTCGTCGCGCCGCGTCGCAAGGTCGCTCACCGTTCCGTTGAGGTAGACGTCGACCACCCGGCCGCCGCGGACGAGATAGTTGATCTGCACGGTGCGGCCGCCTGGCTGGAGCAGTTTCGTCTTGACGATTTCGCCGCCGCCGCGCGATTCCGGGCTGGTCTGCGGATCGACGACAAAGCTCTCGCCCGAATAGTCGGTCACCTGATGAGCATAGTCGGCGACGAGGAAGCGCGAGAACGCTTCGCGGACCGCGGCCTGCTGGGCGCCGGAGAAGCTTCTCCACGCGGGCCCCGCCGCCAGCCTCGTCATGGTCGCGATGTCAAAGGCGGAGGTGATCGCGGGAGTGAAACGCCGGTCGCGTTCGCGCACGCTGAGCTGGCCGGCCTGACGCAGGGTCGGCATCAGCTCCTGATAATAGGTCTCGATCCGCCGGGCGGCCGCGCTTTCCGCCTCGGCCGGCGACGGGATCGAGCCCAGGAAGACGAGGGCCGCCACGGCCGCGACCCAGAGCGCCGACAGGCGCGTGCGAAATGTGAAATGACTCATGTGCGGGGGGTTCCATCTTGCTTGGCTCGCGGCTCGGCGCCCGCCGACATGGTTCATGGGCGGCGCGGGCGCAAGGCCGCGCGGCCCGGCTTCTAACGCGGTCTTGGGAATTGAGTCGAGGCTCGGCCGCCGAGAAGCGCGCGGGTTTGCCGGCGGCTCAAGCTTTTCCAGAGTTTGAGGTCAGTTCTTCCGTAACCCGGAAGGCGCGCCCGTCCCGTAGCTTTGAGCGGTCGGAGCAATGCTGAGGCCGGTCGCCGCGGGACTGCCTCCCGGCGGCTCGGCCGCGGCCTGCGACCTCGTGTCCCTCGATCCCGTCCGATTGTCAGAGCCAGGCGGCTATGATAGGCCTAATTAACAGAAGGGACAGGATTCTAAGGTCAGGCAAGGAAGGGATGGCTCATGTCCATGAGCGCCTCGGAAACGCATTCGAAATCAGAAGCGCCGTCCGCGAGCGAAGAGTTCCTCCCCTACGCGCGTATGGAACAAATCGCGGAAACAAAAGCTCAAGAATACGCCGCGGCGTTGCCCTACCCGCATATCGTCATCGACGATTTTTTCGATGCGAGGGTCCTGGAGCGGGTGTTGGCCGAATTTCCCAGCAAGAATGACAAAAACTGGGATGCCCACGACTGGCC
>DATNBG010000043.1:0-2012 GCA_035572075.1 Roseiarcus sp.
GTCAACTTCTGCAAATTCACCAACGAGACCCGCAACGGGCTCGAAGACTCCTCGAAGCACGACGGCCTGAAGTTCCTGGCCGCCGTCAACGGCTCGTGCGCCGGCGGGGGCTACGAGCTCGCGCTCGCCTGCGACGAGATCATCCTCATCGACGACCGTTCGAGCGCGATCAGCCTGCCCGAGGCGCCGCTGCTCGGGGTCCTGCCGGGGACCGGCGGCTTGACGAGGCTCACCGACAAGCGCCATGTCCGCCACGATCTCGCCGACGTCTTCTGCACCACCAGCGAAGGCGTGCGCGGCGAGAAGGCGCTTCGCTGGCGCCTCGTCGACGCGCTCGCCAAGCCCGCGCAATTCGAAGCAAAAGTGAAAGAGCGCGCCCTCGCCCTGGCGGCAATGAACCAGCGCCCGGAATCGGCGAAGGGGATCGCGCTCACGCCCTTGAACCGCACGATCGAGCCCGACGCGCTCCGCTATTCGCACCTCTCGGTCACGATCGACCGGGGCGCGCGCGCCGCCACTTTCGTCCTCAAAGGCCCGACGGGCCATGAGCCCCAGGACATCGCGGCGATCGAGGCGGAGGGCGCGAACTGGTATCCGCTCGCGCTTGCGCGCGAACTCGAGGATGCGATCCTCTCCATGCGCACCAACGAGCCCGACATCGGCCTCTGGCTGATGAGAAGCGAGGGCGAAGTCGAGTCGGTTCTCGCGATGGACGCAACCCTCGCCGCGCTTAAAGGTCACTGGCTGGCGCGCGCGACGATTGGCTATCTGCGCCGCACGTTCAGCCGTCTCGACGTGACCTCGCGCAGCCTGTTCGCGCTCATCGACCAGGGCTCCTGCTTCGCGGGTTCGGTTCTTGAGATCGCGCTCGCCTGCGACCGCATCTACCAGCTCGCGCTTCCCGGCGAAGCCCGCGCGCCGAGGATCGCGCTGACCGAAATGAACTTCGGCGCGTACCCGATGGCGAGCGACCAAAGCCGCGTCGGCCGGCGCTTCTATGACGAGAAGCCTGCGCTCGACAGGCTCAAGGCGGCGATCGGCAAGCCGCTCGACGCCGAGGCGGCTTTCGCCCTTGGCCTCGCGACCGTGATCCCCGACGATATCGACTGGGCGGACGAGATCCGCATCGCGGCCGAGGAACGGGCCTCGCTCAGCCCCGACGCCTTGACCGCGATGGAGGCGAACCTGCGCTTCGACGGGCCCGAGACCCTGGCCACCCGCGTGTTCGGGCGCCTCACCGCCTGGCAGAACTGGATTTTCCAGCGCCCCAACGCGGTCGGCGACAAGGGCGCGCTCAAGGTCTACGGGAAAGGCGAGAAAGCCGCCTTCGACTGGAACCGGGTGTGAGCGATGTCGCGGTCCGTCATTGCGAGGAGCCATAAGGCGTCGAAAGACGCCCGTCCTTCCAGAGGGGCTATGGCGACGAAGCAATCCAGGGGCCGAAGGGCGCCTTACGTTCCCCTGGATTGCTTCGCTTCGCTCGCAATGACGGCTGAGGGTTGAGCGTGTGATGGAAGCGCCGGCGGCGGAGGTCATCAGGCAGCATCTGATCGACCCCGAAATCTGCATCCGCTGCAACACCTGCGAATCGACCTGCCCGGTCGGCGCGATCAGCCATGATTCGCGCAACTATGTGGTCGACGCGGACAAGTGCGAACATTGCATGGCCTGCGTTCCGCCGTGTCCGACCGGCTCGATCGACAACTGGCGCGCGATGCCGCGCGCGCGCGCCTACAGCGTCGAGGCGCAGTTCGGCTGGGACGTCCTGCCGGCGGAACTCCCCGTCGAAGAACTGGGCGCCGCGGGCGCCTCGACAGAAGCTCTCGCGGCAGCGCCGTTCCCGCAAGTCGCGCCGAGCGGCCCGGGTGAGGAAGCGTTCGACGTGTCCGCCTACGCCGCGACGATCCCGCCCTGGTCGGCCGCCAGTCCGTACGCCAACCTCTATGGCCCGAAGGCCGCGACGCGATCGGTCACGGCCGCCGTCGTCGGCAACGTCCGGGTGACCGAAGTCG
>DATNBG010000044.1:0-4755 GCA_035572075.1 Roseiarcus sp.
GGATTCGCTCCCCTATGCCGAATACATGCGCCAGATCTTCTGGAGTTCGAGCAGCGAGTTCCCCGAGGATGTTGAAAGCGCCATCCAAAAGGTGACTCTCGATACAATGGAGCTCGGAGCGGGGGAAAAGGCGGCGATGTCGCTCAACTTTCCGAAGGGATTGGCGATCGTCTTCGAGCCCGTGACCCACTCTTCGCTGTTTCTCGAGGTCGACGGCGAGGAGACCCGGGAGCGGCGCAATCTGTCGATGGTCTTCGCCGACTCGCACACCCATAGCGGCACGCTCAAGCTCCAGCCCGGCCCGGCGCGCATCTCGTTCGAAAACAAGGCGGCTCGCCGGACAATGCCGGGCATCTGGCTGCACAGCGCGGAGCTGGAACACATCTACACCCGCCGCCCCTTCCTGACGGCGACCCGGCTCCTCAGCAACCAGGCGTTCCGCGATCTCTATCGCAGCGGGACGTTCGATCCCGAGCAGCGGTTCAAGATCACGAGCCTGACGATCCTGTTCACCGATCTGAGAGGCTCGACCGCGCTCTATGACCGGATCGGGGATCTCGCCGCCTTCGATCTCGTGCGCAGCCATTTCGGCGCGCTGCTCGAGGCGGTCGCCGCCGAGGGCGGCGCGGTGGTCAAGACCATCGGCGATGCGGTGATGGCGACTTTCCCGACGCCTGACCGGGCGCTGCGCGCGGCGATGCGCATGCGGGAGGCGATGCGCAAGATCAACCAGGAGCGAGGGAGCGACGACCTCGCGCTCAATATTGGGCTGCATTCGGGCCCCTGCCTCGCCGTCATGCTCGACGACCGGCAGGACTATTTCGGCCAGACGGTCAACATCGCCTCGCGCGTCAATGAGCTCGCCGACCCCGCCGCCATCCTGGCGACCAAGCCGATCATCGACAGCTCCGAGGTGGCGCGCGTCTTGAGCGAAGCGAGATACCGGACCACGCCGCGGCCCTCGCAGCTGCGGGGCTTGAGCGACGAGTTCGAAATCTTCGAGGTTCGCGAGCGCGAGGCCGCCGCCGCGGCGGAATGACGGGCCGCGCCCTATCGGCCGGCGGGCTTCCGCCGGCCGAAAACTTCGTGGCCCTCGCGGTCGAGAATACGCAAACCGATTGTTCTGGGCGGCCACGAAGCGATCGCGGCGGCGATGATCGCGGCCGAGACATCGGAAGCACGGATTTCGTCTTCCCGCAGGATCGACGGTCCGGAATCGGTCGCCGCGCCCATGAACTGAATCCGGAACGATTGCGGCGTGGGAACATTGGTCGGCTTCGGCTGGCGTTCCGGCTCCGCGTCCGGCGCCGGACGGGGCCGAGCCTCGCGAGCCGGCCCCGGCTCGCGATCCAGCACGAAGAACGTGTTCATTTCCAGTTGCGTCGAGAGATTGAGGCCGACGCGGCTGCCGGTCTTGCGCGCGACCGCGCGCGCGACCTCAGCCCAATCGCCGGCTATGGCGTCGGAACTCGCCTCATGCTCCCTTCGGCGCGCCTCCTGGTAGGCGCAATCGCCGAGTTCGCGGATCAGCGCCTCGGCCTCGGCGTCAATCCGTTCCATCCGCGCGCGCTTGGAGGGCGCCCAGGCGCTCATTTCCGCGATCCTTCCACTTACAACCTCAATAGCTGCATATTCGCGCGACGCCGGCAACAGGTTTCCGCGCCCGACTGGTAAATCCCGCACCGCTGCCGGGGTTTGATGATCCTATCATTTCTTCTGATCGGCTCTCTCCCCCATCAGCCGTTCGACCAGCTGCTCGACGCCCGCCGCGATCCGCCTTGACCGCAGCCGCTCGGCGGCGACGATCGCCTTGACGTCGCGGTAGGCGCGCTTGAGATCGTCGTTGACGACCACGTAATGATAGTCGCGCCAGCGCTCGATCTCGCGCCTCGCGCTGTCGAACCGCGCCTCGATCGAGGAGGCCGTGTCCGCCGCCCGCCTTTCGAGGCGCGCCCGCAATTCCTCCATCGACGGGGGCAGGAGGAAGATGCTGACCACGTCGTCGCCCAGCCGTTCGCGCACCTGGCGCGCGCCCTGCCAGTCGATGTCGAACAGCATGTCTCGCCCCTGAGCGAGCACTTTCTCCACCGGCGCGCGCGGGGTGCCGTAGCCGTGCCCATGGACTTGCGCCCATTCGAGCAGTTCGCCCGCCGTCTTCATGCGCTCGAACTCGCCCCCGCCGATGAAACGATAGTGGATGCCGTCGACCTCGGACGAACGCGGTTTTCGCGTCGTCACCGACACCGAGAGGGTGAGGTCGAGCGCACTGTCCTCGATCAGCATCCGGGTGAGCGTGGTTTTCCCGGCCCCCGACGGCGAGGACAGAATCAGGATCATGCCTCGGCGGGTCGCCGCCATCGCTTCTCTTCTCACTCGACGTTCTGCACCTGCTCGCGGAATTGCTCGATTTGCGCTCTCAGTTCAAGTCCCTGCGCGGTCAGGCTCACGTCATTGGCCTTGGCCGAGAGGGTGCTCGCCTCGCGCGCCAGCTCCTGGGCGAGGAAATCGAGCCGCCGGCCGATCGCCATAGGGCGTTCGGAAGAACGCCCGTCTTTCGACGGGCTATGCCCCTCGCCGATCAGCGCGAGCGCCGCCGCGACATGGGTCTTGAGCCGGTCGAGTTCCTCCCGAATGTCCGCTTTCGCCGCGAGCAGGATCGCCTCCTGGTAAAGGCGGTTCTCGTCGAGCCCGCGCGAGGATCCCATCAGCGTCTCCACGCTTTCTCTCAGCCGGTCGCGGACCGCTTCGGGCCGGCGGGCAGGGTTCATGTCGGCGGCTTCGATGAGCGCGGCGATGGCCTTGAGCCTTTCGCTGAGCAGCGCCGCAAGCGCCTCCCCCTCGGTCCGGCGCGCCTCGCCGAGCGCCGCCGCCGCTTCGTCGACGCTTCTTAGCGCGCCCGCGCAAGCCGCCGCGATCTCCGCTTCGTCATCCGCCCCCTCGACCGTCTCCACCACCCCGCGCAGAGCGAGAAGCCCATCCATGGTCGGAGGTTGAAGTCCGGCGCTCGCGGCCGCCTCGCGCGCCGCGGCGGCGATCGAGCGAAGCGCCGCCTCATCGATTCGCGCTTCGATCGCGGAGCCCTCGCGCTGGGCGATGAGCGTGCCGAAGCAGGTCCCGCGCTTGAGCGCCTTCGCGAGCCGGGCGCGAACCTCGGTCTCGACCCGATCGAAGGGCGCGGGCATCCTGAGCCTTAGATCGAGGCCCTTGGCGTTGACGCTTTTGAGCTCGAACGCCCAGCGCCACCGGCCGCTCTCTCCGGCGGCGCGCGCGAATCCCGTCATGCTGCTTACCGACATCGCCAATCCCCTCGCCCAGCGCCGTCCCGGTTCATATTGAGTTCAGCCTGGGAATTCTACGCTCCCATTGACCCGATTGGGTTCTCTCAACGCAGGAAGACCTTCCCATGATCAAAACCCTTGCCGCCGCCGCCGCGCTCTCGCTCGGCCTCGCCGGTTATGCTCTCGCCCAGGAGACCGCTCCGGCCGCCGCGCCCGCGCCCTCAGCCGCTCCGATGGAGCATCATCACCACCACCATCATCACTGGCATCACCGCCATTGGCATCACCACCATTGGCATCACCATCATCACATGGATCATGAGGCTCCGGCCGCTGCGCCGGCTGCGCCTGCGCAATAAACGGACCGCGGCGCTCCCGCGCCGTCTGATTGTCCGCAAATCTCCGGCTCTCCGGGCGCGCCTGTCCGGAGGGCCTTTTTTCGCTCGAACCGACTCTTGGGTTCACTCGGCGGACTTTTTCACGCGCTCCCGCTTGCGCGTCTTGACCTCGAGCCTTGGCCCCTCGGCCAGGCGGACCACCGCCCCCCACAAGGTGCGCACGTCCTGCTGCGTCGGCTCCATGCGATGGAAGATGTTGCGCAGGTTCCGTCGCATGCCGGGCTTCTTGGTCGCAGGCCGGAAGAAGCCGTTCTCGTCGAGCTTGCCCTCGAGATAGGCGAAGAAGGCGAGCAGCATCTCGCGCTGGGCCGGCGGCGATTGAGCGCGAGGGATCGTGGACGGCGGCGGCTTGTCGCCATGCGCGGCCTTGAACCACTCGTAGCCGCAGATGAGAACCGCCTGGGAGAGGTTGAACGAGGCGTAAGTCGAACTCGAGGGAAAGGTGACGATCGTGTCGGCCAGCGCGACTTCGTCATTGTCGAGGCCGGTGCGCTCCGGCCCGAACAGAACGCCGTGCTTCTCGCCCACGGCCCGGGCGGCCGCGCCCATCGCGGCGCTTGGCGCAAGCACGGCCTTCATCTGTCCGCGCTCCCGCGCGGTGGTCGCGTAAACCGCGCGGAGATCGCCGACCGCCGCCTCGACGCTGGCGAAGACCCGCGCCGAATCGAGCAGGTCGCTCGCGCCCGCCGCCGCGGCATAGGCGACCTTGCGATAGTCGCCGGTGCGCGGCCAGCCTTCGCGGGGATTGACCAGGCGCAGGTCGTCGAGGCCGAAATTGGCCATCGCGCGGGCGCACATGCCGATGTTCACCGCGAGCTGCGGCCTGACCAGAATGATCGCCGGACCGCCGCCGGGCCGCGCCCTCGTCCTGTCCGTGCCCGCGCCAACCATTGCGGGCCCGCTATACCACGGGCGCGGTCAAGGCAAACGCGCGTCAGCCGCCCCATGCGAGGCCCGGCTCAGATCCCGAGCCGCCGGCGCGCTGAGCCTGCAAAGGCCTCGGCCAGCGCTGCCACGCGCGCGTAATAGGCCTCCTCGAATAGAGGCTGATCGATGGCGCTGGGCTCATAGGAGGCGAT
>DATNBG010000045.1:0-5773 GCA_035572075.1 Roseiarcus sp.
TCAGCCACGGAATCGCCTGTTCCGTGATCCTGAGCGATTGCAGCGCATTGTTGATGAGCCCGACGTTGTCGTTGAACAGGAACTTGAACTGGAAGCCGACCAGGATCGGCGAGAACATCATCGGAAACATCATCAGCGTGCGCAACAGGCGCTGGCCGCGGGTCGCCCTTTCCACCAGGAGCGCCAGCCCGAGCCCGAACAGCATCTCCAGGTTGAGCGCAATGGCCAAAAGCAGCACGGTGCGCCCGAACGCCTGCCAGAACGCCGGATCGAAGAAGATGTTCACGTAGTTGCGCCAGCCGATGAACACCCAAAGCGTCTCAGGTCTCGTCAGGCGGTAGGCGGTGAAGCTCGAATAGAGCGAGAAGAGCAAGGGTGCGGCGATGACCGCGACGAGAATCACGATCGCCGGCAAGAGCAAGAGAAACGGCGTGCGGAGCCGCTTGAGGGACCTCGTCACCCGGATGCGACTGACCGGCGCGGCGATACGGGTTGCAGCGGGCGTCATTCTGGCTGGAGCTTAAAGGCGGGGCCATTGACGCCGCGCCTCCGTCGCCACGAGGGACCCTATCAGATTTTGCCGGCGTCCTGGAGGATCTTGGTCGCCTTCTGAGCCGCGTCGTCGAGCGCCGCCTTCGCCGTCTTGTCGCCGACGACCGCGGCTTGCAGCTCAGGATAGACGGCGTTCGAGATCTCGATCCATTCCGCGATCGGCGGAACGGCGAAGGCGTATTTCGAGGCTTCCTGGAACGCGGTCAGCACTTCCTTCTTGTAAGGATCGTTGGCCGCCTGGGCGATATCCCATTCCCATACGGCGGGCCGCGTCGGCAGCGCGCCGTGGGCGGCTTCGATCTTCTGGCTATCGTCGTTGGTCAGCCAAAGAATGAGCGAAGCGGCGGCCTCCTTGTGCGGGCAGGCCTGGGTGATCGAGAAGCCATGTGTTCCCGACCAGCCGGTGTGTTTCCCCGACGATCCGGCGGGCTGAACGATGACGCCGACATTGCCGGCAACCTTCGATTTCTTGGGGTCGTTGAAGTAGCCAGCCCAGCTCGGCCAGTCGAGATCGAGCGCGACGGTGCCGGACGCGAAACCCTGCCCGAGATCGTCCCAAAGATAATTCGGCGTGCCGGGCGGCACGGCCTTCGCCTTGTAGAGATCAACGAACCATTGGAGCGCACGCACGCCAGCGTCCGAATTGAAAGCGGGCCTTCCCTTCGAATCGAGATATTCGCCGCCGTCCGCGACCAGCATCTCATAGAAGCGGCCGTTGATCGCCTCTTCCTTGCCGGCGAATTCGGTGCCGTAAAAGTTTGGCGGATTGGAGAAGAAGATCGCCTGATCCTTCACCTGCGCCCACGTGGTCGGGGGCGCGAGATCGTAGCCGTATTTCTCCTTGAACGCCTTCTTCTTGGCCTCGTCCGTGTAGTTGCTCTTGAGGTAGTAGAGGGCGGAAACGTCGAACTGGGCCCTCGGAAGCATCTCGAGCTTGCCGTCGACAGTCGAGGCCTTGATGATCCCCGGAACGTATTTGTCGAGTTCCTCCTTCGGGATCAGTTTGTTGAGATCAGTGTAGAGGCTGGTATATTGCGGGGCGAACGAGGTGTGGTTCCAGCCGACGCACCATTTGACGTCGTTGGCGGCGATATCGGATTTGAACTCCTTGTCGATGTCGAAGCCGTTCTTCTTGGAGAGAATGTTGACCTTGGCGCCGGTCAGTTTCTCCCATTCGCCGATGCGGGTGTAGAGCGGTTCGTACTGGTCGCCGCCGATGATCTTCGCGTCGATGACGACGCCCGGAAACGATCCGGGCTGATCGGCGGCCGATGCGAGACCGGGCGCCATGATCAGCGACGCCGCGGCGATCATCAGGGGTGCGCGCTTCATGGGATTCCTCCGCTTAAGTTTCGGCGTTTCTCGGCGGGGTCGACGATGGCCTGAACGAACGGCGCCGATGTCTGCCCATATTTGAAATTTACATTTAATAGCAAATCATAGACACTCCAGGCTGTCAACGACGAGGCCGCGGCTCAGTGTCCGGCCCGCGCGCGTTTGCCCGGCGGCCCAATGCCCGACTCTGACGACCTCGACCGATATCGCGCTCCGGCCCTCGACAAGGGGCTCGACATCCTCGAGCTCCTGGCCCGCGAGGAGGAGGGCTTGAGCCAGGCCGAAATCGCCAAGGCGCTTGGGCGCACTCCCAACGAGCACTACCGCATGCTCGAGCGGCTGGTCCGGCGCGGCTATGTCTTCCGCAACCCCTCCGACCGTTATGAGCTGACCCTGAAACTGTTCGGGCTCGCACATTTCCACCGTCCCATACGGCGGCTGGTTTCCCAGGCGACGCCGCTCATGAGCGCGCTCGCGGCCCGCACCATGCAGGCCAATCATCTGACCGTCTACGACCGCGCCAGCGTCACGGTGATCGCCCAGATGGATGCGCCGCGCTACTGGGGACTGGCGATCCGGGTCGGCGCGCGGGTCGGCCTTTTCAACACCGGCTCGGGTCACGTCCTGCTCGCCTTTCGCTCGGCTGAGGAGCGCGCCGTGATGATCGCCGAGCAGGATGCGGAAGACGAGGACGAGACGCCTCCGGAGGATATCGAGGAGCGGATCATGCAAATCCGTGAGCGCGGCTACGAGGTCATGCCGAGCCAGCAGACCGCCGGCGTGTACAACCTGTCCGCGCCTGTGCTGGACGCCGACAACAATGCGCTCGCCGCGCTCACCTGCCCCTACATCGCGCCCCTCAATCGCCCGAAGGCGCCCGACATTCCAAGAACCATCGCGATGCTGCGGGAAACAGCCGCGGCGCTCTCGCTACGCGTCCGCGGCCAGGTGGACGCTGAGCCGCAAGCCGAGGGCGCATGATTTTTATTTGAATGATGCCTTCATATGTGATTATTTCTTGAACGAGGAAACCTCCGAGGCTTCACGGGCGCGATGCAAACGCCGATCATCGATACACATCTCCACCTCATCTATCGCGAGAAGCTCAGCTATCCGTGGCTCAGCGACGTCGCGCCGCTCAATCGCGATTTTTCCTATGAGACCTACGCCGTCGAGGCGCGGCGTTGCGGCGTCACCGACGCTCTTCACATGGAGGTCGACGTTGCGCCCGGCGACATCGAGGCTGAAACCCGAAATGTCGAGGACCTGGCCGGCCGGCCTCAGAGCCTGCTGCGTGGCGCGATCAGCGCATGCCGGCCGGAGGACGACGGCTTTCCCGCCTTCCTCGACCGCCAGCGGGCCGATCCGTTCGTGAAGGGCTTCCGCCGCGTCCTGCACGTTGTTCCCGACGGCTTGAGCGAAGGCGCGACCTTTCGCGCCAACATCAGGCGGCTCGCTGGAGCTTCGCTCCCGTTCGATCTCTGCGTGCGGCCGGATCAGATCGACAAGGCGATCGCGCTCGCCGACGTTGCCCCCTCGGTCCAGTTCGTTCTCGACCATTGCGGCGTGCCGGCGATCAAGGACCGCGCCGAACATCCATGGCGCGAGCACATCGCCGAGATCGCCAGGCGCCCCAATGTCGCGGTCAAGATCTCGGGCGTCGTCGCTTACGCCGATCCGGCGAGTTGGACCGTCGACGATATCCGCCCTTACGTCGAACATGCGATCGAAAGCTTCGGCTGGGATCGGGTCGTCTGGGGCAGCGACTGGCCGGTCTGCACGCTGACCGCCTCGCTGTCCATCTGGGTCGCGGCGGCGCAGGCCATCACGCTCGGCTCATCGGCGGACGAGCGCGCCCGGCTCTTCAGCCTGAACGCGCGCCGCATCTGGCGGCTGCCCGGCTAACCCTGCGGATATGACCAAAGCCATGGCCTTCGCCCCCACTGTCGGCGTCTCGACAACCCGGCCCGCGGACATGCCCGCCGACCATGCGGAACTCCCGGTCTGGAACGCGGAGAACTGGTTCTACGAGGATTTCGAGATTGGTCATCGCATCCGTTCGCTGCGCCGCACGATCTCCGAGGGCGAGTCGATGGCCTTCAACGCGCTCGTCCTCGACATGCACCCTTATGTCGCCGACCAAATGTTTGCCGAGCGCGAGGGAATCTTCGGCAAGCGGCTGGTCGCGGGCGCGTTTGTCTTCTCGGCCGGTCTTGGGCTCGTGGCGACGAACTGCATCAACGCTTTTTCCTACGGCTACGACAAGCTGCGGTTCATCAAGCCGGTGTTCATCGGCGATACGATCTACTCGATCCGCACCCATCTCGAGAAGCGGCCGAAATACAAGGAAATGGGTCTGATCAAGGCGAGCTATCAGGTGTTCAAGGGCGAGGGCGAGCTGGTCATGTACTGCGAGCATTTGCAGACGGTGAAATATCGCGACCCTTCCGCCTTCGCCGGCCTTTTCGAGGAGCGCGCATGAGCGAGGGTTTGCTTGAGGGCGTCACGGTCCTCGATATGAGCCAGTTCCTGTCGGGGCCGTTCGCGGCGCTACGCCTCGGCGATCTGGGCGCGCGGGTGATCAAGATCGAGCGGCCCGATGGGGGCGATCTCTGCCGGCGCCTCTATCTGACCGACACCGAGATTGGCGGCGACTCGACCCTTTTTCACGCCATCAACCGCGGCAAGCTCGGCTTCGCGGCCGATTTCAAGAATCCGGCCGACGTCAAGGCCGTCAAAAGCCTCGTCGGCAAGGCCGACGTGATCATCCAGAACTTCCGTCCCGGCGTCGTCGAACGGCTGGGGCTCGACTACGAGAGCGCCAAGGCGGTCAACCCGCGCATTGTCTACGCATCCATCACCGGCTACGGCGAAGAAGGCCCATGGGCGATGCTTCCCGGGCAGGACCTGCTTGCGCAAGCGCGCTCCGGGCTCATGTGGTTGAACGGCGACCGCGACCAAGGCCCGGTGCCGTTCGGCCTCGCCATTGCGGACTTGCTCGCGGGCGGGGCGATCGTTCAGGGCGTGCTCGCCGCGCTGGTGCGGCGCGGCCGGACGGGGACAGGCGCGTACATCGAGACAAGTCTCCTCGAAGCGCTCGTCGACTTCCAGTTCGAGGTGCTGACCACCTATCTCAACGACGGCGGCCGCATTCCAACACGCTCGGCCTTCCGCAATGCGCACGCCTATCTCGCCGCGCCCTATGGCGTCTATGCGACCCGCGACGGCTTTGTCGCCATCGCCATGACGCCGCTCGACAAGCTCGCGAAGGCGCTCGACCTGCCCTCGATCGCCGGCCTGCCCGCCAAGGCCGGCTTCGAACGGCGCGACGAAATCAAGCGCGCGATCGCCGGTCACGTCGAAGGCCAGCCGACCGCCCATTGGCTCGGGCGGATGCAGCCGCTCGACATCTGGTGCGCGGAGGTCATGAACTGGCCAGCCCTCCTCGAGAGCGAGGCGTTCCGTCGGCTCGACATGCTTCAGACCGTCGTGCGCCCCGGCGCGCCCGCGGTTCGAACCACGTCCTCCCCCATTCGCATTGACGGCCAGCGCAGGCATTGCTCCGCCGCCGCGCCGCGCATCGGCGAACACACCGATGCGCTGAAAGCGGAAATGGGACTCTGACGATGGCGAGCGACGGAGACGCGCGGTGAAATTTCTTGTCACGGGCGGCGCGGGATTCATCGGCGCTTCCGTCGTGCGCAATCTCCTCAAGCGCGGCGTCCCGGTGGTGATCGGCGAGTTGAAGCCGGACGAGACGGTCCTTGCCTCGCTCAAGGGCGCCGAAGTCGAGCGCATGGACGTCACCGACGCGGCTTCGGTCGAAGCGGTCTTCGCCCGCCATCGCGACCTCACGCACTGCATTCATCTTGCCTATCTGATGAGC
>DATNBG010000046.1:0-4207 GCA_035572075.1 Roseiarcus sp.
CTGTGTCACCCTGACCCGAATCCGCCGCCCGTCGGCGTGGGCCATAAGCGACGCAAGGGACTTGGCAGCGTCGCAATGATCTTCATCGTCTCTCCTCGGTCGAGCTCCCTCTCCAGGAGGCCGAACACGGCCTGCGTCGCCCTCAACGCCTCGCGTCCGAGGTTCGGCGGCAATTGCGCCGCCACGAGCGCAGCGAACTCGACGGGTTGACGTTCGTCAGCAGGGGTCGTAGCCGGACGCCAGCCTTCATAGTAAATGCCGCGGATGAGCAGCGGTAATTGCGCTCCGAGATGCACGGCCTGCTCGGGGGTAAGACGATCCCGTAGCACGTGAAGCACGGCGCGAAGCGCGATGTAAGCCTCATCCCGCTCGAAGTGAAGCTCTTCGGCGAGCGTCTTGAGCCAGATGTTGGTCTTCTGGATCGTGTGCTGGAGCGCCGCAACTTGAGTGTCGCTCATCCCTCAATCTCTTCTCTTCGCCGCTTTTGGCACGCCCGATCCCCGGGCAGACTTAGTTTCGTTAAGCCAACCGAAATCCTTCGTCATTGATCCAAAGCAAACCGCGGAGGCCGAGGCGCCCACTCGCGAAAACCGCGCTGGGCCGAGTCCGGTCGCTGCGCACGGCGACGCTCATCCTCCGAAAGCCGCTCGGTGGTCTTCGCGTCATCGCAAACGAGCGACCCGTCCAGATCCAAACAGGCATCGACGGCGCTGATTCCGCCGCGCGCCCTTCCGCTTTGTCGGGCGGTCGCCTTGCGGTCAGCGCCAATTCGCTTCCTGGTAGGTGATCTCCGTCTCCAGCAATCCCGCCCCGCTCGTACGCCTTCGGGTAGCCTTATACGCCGCGGGCGCGCATGAGTTGATGCCTGTCAATGTCGGCTGACGGGAGATGTCGCATGGGTCTGATGATAGAGGTCTCCATGGCTGCGTCGGCTAGGGTAAGCGGGCAACACTCAACTCCGTGGCGGATCGCCCTGGCAGGCGACGTGATGCTCGGCCGGGGGATTGACCAGATCCTCGGCTGTCCATCCGCTCCGGAACTGCGCGAGGCGGTGTGTCGCTCCGCTATGGACTATGTCAGCCTCGCCGAAACGCGCAGGGGAAAGCCGCTGCCGCGGGCCGCCGCCCCAGCCTACCCGTGGGGCGACGCCCTTAGGGTGCGGGAATCGGAAGAGCTGGATGCTCTGATCGTCAACCTGGAGACAAGCGTCACGACCAGCGGCGAGTTCGCGCCGAAAGGCATCAACTACAGGATGCACCCGCGCAACGTCGCCAGCCTCCAAGCGGCCCGCGTAGACTGCTGCGCGCTCGCCAACAACCACGTGATGGATTTCGGGGTCTCCGGACTGCTGGAGACGCTCGATGTGCTGGACGCGGCGCACATCGGGCGGGCTGGAGCGGGCCGCAGCCTGGACGAGGCGGCCGCGCCCGCCGTGCTCAGGCGACCGGGAGGCGATCGCGTCCTGGTCTGGTCCTGTTGCCTTGAGTCGAGCGGCGTGCCCCCGGACTGGGGCGCAAGACCTTCCCGCCCCGGCGTCTGGCTCCTTGATGACCTGTCAGAATCGACCCTTGGCGACATCGAGGCGCGCATCTCCGCCGTTCGGCGCCCGAGAGACCTGGCGGTGGTGTCGATCCACTGGGGGCCGAACTGGGGCTATCGGATCCCGGCGGCGCATTGTCGCTTCGCATATGCTCTCGTCGAGGAGGCCGGCGCCGCGATCGTCCACGGCCACTCGTCCCACCACCCTAAGTCGATGGAAGTGCACGGCGGCAGGTTAATCCTCTACGGCTGCGGCGACTTCATCAACGACTACGAAGGCATTGGCGGCTATGAGGAGTTTGCGCCCGACCTGTCCCTCCTTTACCTCGCCGATGTCGACTCGGCCTCGGGCAACCTCCGACGCCTCAGGGCAGCGCCGTTCCAGATCTACGGGATGAGGCTGAATGACGCGGATTCACAAAGGCGCGCGTGGCTGGCCGCGATGATCGAGGATCCTGCCCGCGGAGGAGGACTGCGCGTCCAGCAGGACGGGCTTCTCGACCTTCATTGGCAAGACGAATCGGGGCCTAAAGCGACAAGGGGGCGAACGGCAGGCGCCTCCTGAACAAATCCGGCGCCGCCCGAGCTCGTTCCTCGAAGGTCCAAGACTGTTTCAACAGACGAGCTCCCGCCCGGCATGATCGTCAATTTGGCCTCTAGCCGCCGGCGCCGCCGGGCGCCAAGCTGCGCGCTCGCCGGGCGGTCGATCAGGTCCGCCGCCCTTCAAGTCGCGGGATCGGGATGGCCGCTTTCAACTGCATGTACAGCCATGGCTTCCTGCGTGTCGCCTCCTGCGTGCCTCGTGGGCGGGTCGCCGATCCGGCATTTGCGGCCAGTGCGCATCTGGAGTTGGCGGCGACCGGGCATGCGCGCCACGTCGGTGTGATGCTATTTCCCGAACTGGGGCTGTCGTCCTATGCCATCGACGACCTGCTGTTACAGGATGCGCTGCTCGACAGAGCGGAGGCGGCGGTGGCGGAAATCGTCGCGGCCTCGCGCGACCTCTACCCGGTGCTGGTCGTTGGGGCGCCGTTGCGCCGGGACGGCCAGCTCTTCAATACGGCGGTGGTGATCCACCGGGGCAGAGTCCTCGACGCGGCGCCGAAGAGCTACCTGCCGAACTATCGCGAGTTCTATGAACGCCGGCATTTCGCGCCGGGCGTCGGACTGCGCGGCGGCACGCTGACCGTCGCCGGCCACGAGGCGCCCTTCGGCGCCGACCTGCTCTTCCGCTCGAACGGCTCGGCGCCGTTCACCTTCCATGTCGAGATCTATGAGGACATCTGGGCGCCGCTGCCGCCGTCCACGCGGGCGGCGATGGCGGGGGCGGAACTGCTGCTCAATCTCTCGGCCAGCAACATCACCATCGGCAAGGCGCGCCATCGGCGTCTGCTCTGCGCCAGCCATTCCGCCCGTTGCATCGCTGCCTATGCCTATCCGGCCGCGGGGCCGGGCGAATCGACGACCGACCTCGCATGGGATGGGCAGGCGGCGATCTTCGAGAATGGCGATAACCTTGGCGAGAGCGAGCGCTTTCCCGCTGGGCCGACCCTGCTGATCGCCGATATCGACCTCGAACGTCTGAGTCAGGAGCGCATGCGAACCAATACGTTCGGCGATTGCGTCCGCGCCGAGCTCGACGGGTCGGCGCCACTCCGCATCGTCACGTTCACGCTCGATCGGCCGGCCGAGGCGGTCGCACTGGAGCGGGTGATCGAGCGTTTCCCCTATGTGCCATCGGATCCAGCCCGCCTGCGCGAGGAATGCTACGAGGCTTACAACATCCAGGTGCAAGGGTTGGCGCAGCGCGTCGCGACCACCGGCATCCGACATGCCGTGCTCGGCGTCTCCGGCGGGCTCGATTCGACCCAGGCGCTGATCGTCTCGGCGCGCGCCATGGACTTCCTGGGCCGGCCGCGCTCCGATGTGCTGGCCTACACGCTGCCCGGCTTTGCCACCTCCGACGCCACGAGGGCGAATGCAAAGGCTCTGATCGGCGCGCTCGGCGTCACCAATGGGGAGATCGACATCCGTCCAGCGGCGCGGCAGATGCTCGCCGACCTCGACCACCCGTTCGCGCGGGGCGAGCCGGTCTACGATCTGACGTTCGAAAACGTCCAGGCTGGACTGCGCACCGACTACCTGTTTCGCGTCGCCAACCAGAGAGGCGGCCTCGTGGTCGGCACAGGCGACCTCTCGGAGCTCGGGCTCGGTTGGTGCACCTATGGCGTCGGCGATCACATGTCCCACTACAACGTGAACGCCTCGGTGCCAAAGACGCTGATCCAGCACCTCATCCGTTTCGTCGCAGTTTCCGGCGACGTCTCGCCAAAGACCGCCGACATGCTGCACGCGGTGCTCGCCACCGAGATTTCCCCCGAACTCGTGCCGGCCGAGGCGGGCGCGACAATCCAGTCGTCCCAGCAAGTGGTCGGCCCCTATGCGCTACAGGACTTCAACCTGTTCTACCTCACGCGCTACGGCTTCCGTCCTTCGCGCATCGCTTATCTCGCGGAGTGCGCCTGGGCGACGTGGCCCGCGGAGGCTGGCCGACCGAGATTCCTGACCCGGACCGACGGGCCTATTCGCGCGGCGAGATCATCCACTGGCTGCGGGTCTTCCTCACGCGGCTTTTCGCCAACCAGTTCAAGCGCTCGACCCTGCCGAA
>DATNBG010000047.1:0-2403 GCA_035572075.1 Roseiarcus sp.
TTCGGCCCTGAGCTTCGGGATGTCGTAGCCGACGGTTCCGCCGCGCCATTTCTTGATCTTGCCCGCGCAGAGCACGCTCGACACGTTGGAGCGGTCCATGAGCGTCACGACCGCGCCCGCCGCGTGATTGAGCGGCGCGACATTGAGCGCGGTTGCGTCCAACAGGATGATGTCGGCCTCCTTGCCCGGCGTCAGCGAGCCCGTCTTGCCGTCGATCTTGAGGCCTCTTGCTCCTCCCAACGTCGCAAGTTCGAGGACGTCGGAGACCGACATGAGCTTGGGATACTCCTTGCCCTGCAAGGCAAGCTCGTTGGCGAGCATGCGCTGAAGCGTCAGCACGCCGCGCATCTGTGTGAACATGTCCGCGGTCATCGTGCACTCGACGTCGGAGGACAGCGACGCGCTCATCCCCAAATCGAGCACTTTCTGGACCGGCGGCGTGCCGTGGCGCATGTGCATTTCGATCGGCGCCGCGATCGAGACATGCGCGCCCGCGTCCGCCGCCGCCTTCCACGCCATGTCGCTCATGCCGGTCATATGGATGAAAAAGCAATCGGGGCCGAACTTGCCGGCTTTCGCGAGTTCGTCAAAGGTCGGCTGCATTCCGAACGTGCCGACGATATGCGCCGCGATAGGCAGGCCGAGCTCGCGGCCGACCTTCCATGCCTCCTCATAGCCGGGCAAGTAAATCTCGCCGCCCATGAACATGGTGAGCGCCTGGTCGGACGAGGAGAAGTGCTGATCGCGGATGCGCCTGGCGTCGCCGGGATATTTCGTTTTCTCGCCCCAGCCCTCGAAATAGCCGAACACCGCGCGCCGCCCCGCGGCGCGGAGGCCCTCGATCGCGGCGTCGGAATGGTCCGGCGAATGATGGATCTGGCTCACGTCCATCACCGCCGTCACGCCGGCGTCGATCTGGGAGAGGCCGGCGAACAATTCGTTGATGTGAACGTCCTGGGGCCGGTAGCCCATCGACAGCTTCTGCAGGATGAATTCATAGTAATTGTGCGCGCTTTCGGGGCGCCCGTCGTTGATGAGGATGCCGTCGGCGAGGAAGGAACGCAGCGCGGTCTCGAACTGGTGGTGGTGAGTGTCGATGAAGCCCGGCATGACGACATGCCCGGCGGCGTCGATGATCGTGGCGTCGGGCGCGTCGATCCTGGCCGCGACCTCGGCGATTTTCGATCCGTCCAGCAGCACGTCGCCGGGGCCATGATTGCCGACGCGCTCGTCCATCGAAAGGACTGTTCCGCCTTTGATGAGAACGCGCCGCCCGGCGACCCCGACGCCCTCGGGCATCGCGGACGCGGCCGCGCCATGCACGGCTTCGAGATTGACGGGGGCGGCGCCCCGCGGACCGGGCTCGGCCGCGAATGCGGCGAAGTGAGGGCCCGTGCCTCGTTCCGACGCGGCGATCTCACAAATCTCGCACATGCCGTCCCCTCCCTGGCTCCGTTCGCCGCGCCGCCTAAGACAGCGGCCTTGGCGAAACCGTACGGAGCCAGGCTGGGGACGTCAATTCCTGGAGGTGTTCGCCGCGGCCTCCCGCAAGCTGAGCCCCTTTGTCTCGGCCAGCTTCTCCCTCTCGCCGGCCTCGACGAGCAGCGCCGACGCCCCCGCGCCGCAGGTGAAGTTGAGCGAGCGGCCCTCCTCGCTGTCGAGCCCCGCCGTCTGCCCGGGATCGAGCACAAGGCGAACGCGCGTGGCCGTGGTCGACGGGACGGCGTCGAGATCGACCTTTTCGGAGACCATCAGCGTGACGACGCATTTCGCCGCGCGCCGCACGAAGTAGCCGCTCATCGACTTCGAGCCGAAATCATAGCTGATGCTTTGAACCGGCGCGTACTTGGCCTCGCCCCGGGCTGGCGCCGGGGATTGACCTGACGCCGACGACGCGCAGAGGCTGACCCCGACTGTTGCGGCAAAGGCGGACGCGTAAGCGAATTTCCTGATGACCATGGACCCCTCCAATAGGACCGAGCGCTGAACGCGCCGACCGGACGAGACCGATCGCCAGCGTTGCCGCGTGATAGAGGGGTTCCCGGTCCGGGGCTGTGATCTGGATCACACTGCGATCACAGCGCGCCGGCATGAGCCTTTGGGGCTCGCGGTTGATTGCTAAGGCCGGCCCTACTGCCCGCGCTTGCCGCGCACCGCGAACCGGACCGCTTCCTCGGCCGCGCGGAAGAGGGCGCGCGCCTTGGCGACGCATTCATTCTGCTCGGCGGCGGGAGACGAATCGTACACGATCCCCGCGCCCGCCTGGACGTGCATGAGCCCGTCCTTCACCACCGCGGCGCGCAGCACGATGCAGGTGTCCATCTCGCCGCCCGCGCCGAAATAGCCGATTGCCCCGGCGTAGATACCGCGCTTGTCCTTCTCGAGTTCGTCGATGATCTGCAT
>DATNBG010000048.1:0-6290 GCA_035572075.1 Roseiarcus sp.
TGCCGAGGTCAAGGAGCAACTCGGGGGCTTCTACCTCATCGAGGCGCCCGATCTCGACCAAGCGATCTCCTGGGCGGCGCGCTGCCCCGGCGCCGAGCACGGCGCGATCGAAGTCAGGCCGATCTGGGAGATGTGACCCCCTAAGCAGGATTGCCGAAAAGTGGATACCGGTTTTCGGCTTAAAATCCTGAGAAATCAAATGACTCTAAGCACGGTTGCGTTGGCTCGCCAACGCAATCCCGCTTAGACGGCGAGAACGGACGAGACCCATGAAATGCGGGATCGAAATGAACGCGGCGTTCTACCGCGGATATCTGATCGACGACCGAGGCGTCACGCCGCATATGGCCGCATTGGCGACGATCGTTGCGCTCTGGTTTCTCGTCTACCTGATTGGCTGCTTCGCCCCGCTGGCGAAGCAGCCGGCTCCCACGGCGGGGACACAATGGTCCGCCCTTGCCGCCCGGCGCTGACTCCTTGACGAGGAATGAGGCGCATCGGAAGTTCCGCGCGCCCGCTCTCGTCCATGCGATCGACATGACCAGGCCGAAAGCAAAAATGCAGGCCCCGGCGGAGCGCTCCGCGCCTGAGGGTCTCCAAATGGCGGCGCGCCGCGACGTGGAGGCTCGCGCGGCCGCGGCTCGCGTCGCGCGCGAAAGCTACGGCAAGCTCGTGGCTTATCTCGCGGCGTCTTCGCGCGACGTGCCGGGGGCCGAGGACGCGCTGGCCGACGCCTTCACATCCGCGCTGGCGGTCTGGCCGGATCGGGGCGTGCCCTCGAACCCGGAAGGGTGGCTGGCGAAAGCGGCGCGGCGCCGCCTGATCGACGCCTCGCGGCGGCGCCGCACGGCCGATCGGGCTTCGGAAACGCTCGAATTGATCGACGCCGAACTGAAGGAAGCGGCCGACGCGGATGAGGGAATCCCCGACCGGCGCCTGGCGCTCATGTTCGCCTGCGCCCATCCGGCGATCGAGGAATCCGTCCGCGCGCCGCTGATGCTGCAAACGATCCTGGGGCTCGACGCCGCGGCGATCGCGTCGGCCTTCCTGGTTTCGCCCGCGGCGATGGCCCAGCGCTTGACGCGGGCGAAAGCGAAAATTTTCCTCGCCGGGGTGCCGTTCAAGATCCCCGAGCGCGAGGACTTGCCGGAGCGGCTTGGCGTCGCCCTGGAGGCGATCTACGCCGCGTTTTCGCATGGTTGGGAGGAAGCGTTCTCCGACGATCCGCGCGGACGCAACCTCGCCGAGGAGGCGATCTGGCTCGGCCGGGTGGTCGTCGCGCTCATCCCCAACGAGCCCGAGGCGATGGGGCTGCTCGCGCTGATGCTCCATGCCCACGCGAGGCGCGAGGCGCGGCGCGACGCGCTCGGGCGCTATGTTCCTTTGAGCGAGCAAGAGGTCGAGCGCTGGGACAGGGCCGCGATCGAGGAGGCCGAGGGGCTGCTTCATGCCGCGGGCGAGCTTGGGCGGCCCGGGCGCTTCCAGTTCGAGGCGGCGGTCCAGTCGGCGCACGCGGCCCGCCGTCTGACTGGAGCAACGGACTGGGAAGCGATCGCCCTCATCTACGACGCGCTGTTCGCGCTGACCGGCTCTCCGGTGGTCGCCGTCAATCGTGCGGCGGCGGTCGGGCGCGCGCATGGAGCGGTCGCGGGTCTGAGATTGCTGGACGAAGTGGGGGCGCAGGGAGGGCTCGCGGGGTTCGAACCCTACTGGGTGGCGCGAGCCGATCTTTGCACGAAGACCGGCGAGATCGACGAAGCGCGCCGCGCCTACCATCTCGCGATCGGGCTGCAGACGGACCCTGCCGCCCGTGCGTTTCTGGTCGAGCGGCTGGCGGCGCTGGCGTGAGCGGGCGGGGTTCGCGCCTCACGCCACGAGCCGCCAGAGACCCGGGTAGGACTGGACGAAGCCGTTTGGCGCGATCTCGAGCAAGGCCCGGTAGGGAACCGTCGGCGCCTCGTACCAATAGGACGTCTCGCCGCGCCGTTCGTAGGTCTGCGGCAATTCGATCAGCGACGCGTTGTCCAGATCGAACCACGCGACCGGGACTTCGGCTCGTTGACCGGGCTCGAGCGCGACGCGCGACAATTGCAGCACATTGGTCGCAGGCGTGAATCCGTAGTCGAGATCGACCAGATGGCCGAGGCCTTCGACCGCGGCGCCGTCCAGTCTCCAGCCCCGATTGTCGCGGCGGATCTCGTGCTGAATTGTTCTGTCTCCGATGAGCCCGCTCACGATTCCCCGCCTGGTCCGCCAGCGAGCGTCGGCCTCCACCTGGTAGGCGACCGCCGCGGACTCGCCATCGTGCTCGAACGCGGCCGCGCCGTGGAGCAGCCAGCCGCCGTCGACAGGCTGCAACAGCGCGGCGTCGCGGCCGGGCCGGTCGAGGCGCATCCATGCGGCGAATTGGCTCACCCTCCCGTCACCGGATAGGGCGCGCCTTCGAACTTTTCGCCATGGTAGCCTTTCGCGCCGATCTCCCTGGCGAGCGGGCCCCGGATGTCGCCGGTCTCGCGCAGCCGCTCGACGATCGCCTTGAAATCCCATTTCGGCCGCCAGCCGAGTTCCCGGCGGGCGAGCGCGTTGTCATAGACGCGGTCGATGCCCGGGAACATGCGCCAGCCGCGCCGCGCGTATTCGTCTTCCCACCCCGGGGCGCGTTCCCTCGCCACCGCCGGCGCATCGACGCGCAGGCGGGCGCAATCTTCGGGCAGAAACGGCGTGGTCGCGCTGATGATGTATTTGCCGAAGCCGATTGCCGGCGCCCGCTCCGCCGCAAGGAGATGCGCCTCGACCACGTCCTCGATCGCGACGCGACGATGGAGGTATTCGTTCGCCTTTGCGTTGTCGCCGGGATAAGCGTCGCGCATCGCGGGGTCGTCGTCCTCCTCCGGAAAGAAGCGCGAGGTCCTGAGCACGATCGCCGCCATTCCCTCGTTGCGATGGAACAACTGGCACAGGTCCTCGGCCGCGGTCTTGGTCACGCCGTAGATGTTCTTCGGAGCCGGCGCGACGCGCTCGTCGATCCACGCCGCCGGCGCGCCCGGCGGGGGCTTCAGCGCGTCGCCGAAGGCGCTGGTGGTCGAGGTCATGACAAAAGCGCGGACGCGCGCGCGGGCCGCCTCCTCGAGCAGAATCAGGGCGCCGACAATGTTGGTCTCCACGAAAGCCTCGCGCGCATGGGTCGCGACATGCGGCTTGTGCAGCGTCGCGGCGTGCAGGACCGTGTCGACGCCCTTCATGACGCGGGCGACGCACGCGCGGTCGGCGATCGAGCCGACCGCGTCGGTGAAGGGTCCGGGAATGACGTCGAGGCCAAGGGCCGCGCGGCCCGACCCGCGCAGCGTCCGCATCAGCGCTTCGCCAAGATGTCCCGATGAGCCGGTGACGAAAACGGTCATGCCTGCGTCAACTCTGGATTGGAATCCCTTCGCCTTTTAGGTTGGAGAGGCGAGGGCATCAACGCGATCTCAGAATAAACGCGGGGAGAAATTCGATGATCAAGGTGTGGGGGCGGAAGACCTCGTCCAATGTTCAGGTTGTGATGTGGTGCATCGGCGAACTCGGACTCGCTTACGAGCGCGCCGACTGTGGCCACCGGTACGGCGGCCTGGACGCGCCGGAATTTCTGGCGATGAACCCCAACGGAACGATCCCGGTCATCCGCGACGGCGAGGGCGAACCTTTATGGGAATCGGCCGCGATCCTGCGCTATCTCGCCAATCGGTACGGGCGCGCGCCCTTCTGGCCGGACGATCTCGCGCCGCGCACGCACATCGACAAATGGGCGGAATGGTCAAAGATCAATATCGCGCTCAATTTCTCTTTCCCGATTTTCTGGCAGGTCATCCGCACGCCCAGAGGCCGCCAGGACGCCGACGCGCTCAAGCCCGCGATGGGGGTCCTGGGCCGCTATCTCGACATCGCCGAGAAGCAGCTGGCGAAGGCCCCGTATCTCAGCGGCGACGATTTCACCCTGGCCGACATTCAGTTCGGCCACCTGCTCTATCGCTATTTCACGCTCGAGATCGAGCGGCCGGAGCGCGCCGGCCTGCGCGCCTATTACGAACGGCTTGTCGCGCGTCCCGCTTACCGCGAACATGTGATGGTCCCCTATGACGAGCTGCGCATCGGCGCGGCCTGACCATGGGGTCCGCGCAACGTCGCGCACAAAGTTACGCGAATCAACGATGTCAGCGGCTTACGACCTCCCTCGCGCAACTTTTTTCGGCGGTGACTCGCAAGCGCCTCGCGCCTCGAGACGCCGCGCATTCGCGCGGCCCTTGAGGCATGATGAGGTCCCAAGGACGCGAACGCCTGGCGGGTCGGGAAGGATTGGGCATGGGATTCTCAGCGGGGGTCTCCGTCTCTGACGACGATAAAGCATCCTAGCCGGCATTTCGGAAATAGTCAAGCATTTTCACATTTTTCTGTTTTGTTGAAGAGCACGGCCATTCCGCGGTGTTGCCGGACTGTGACCCGCGTCACGGCGCGAGCGGGAGCGCGGGATAACCTCCGCGGGACGATCGCGCCGGAGCAGCCCGGGCGGCGGCGGGGGATTGCGGTCCGTTTGCCTAAAGCGGCGGACAAGGCCTCTTGCATGATGGGGAGGGTGAAAATGTCAAAACGCATCATCCTATTGCTGGACGGCACATGGAATGACATCGACTCGGGCCCGTGCGACACCAACATCGTGCGAATGAGGGAGCTCATTTCGAATGAGCTTGTCCGGTCGTCGAGCCGCGGCCAGCCGAACCATGACTTGGGCGGCAAGAAGGTCCACGGCTATACCGCATCCGGGAAGGAGCACATCATCTACTATGAACGCGGCGTGGGAACCGGCGCGTTCGATCGCTTCAAGGGCGGCGCGTTTGGCGATGGCCTGTCGCGCAACATCCGGCACGCGTATCGATTTCTCTCGTTCTGGTACGAACCGGGCGACGAAATCTTCATCTACGGCTTTTCGCGCGGCGCCTACACCGCCCGATCGCTGGTCGGATATCTCGCCGCCGCGGGCCTGTTGCGCCAGGACGCCTGCAGCGAGGAACTGGAGGAGCTGGCGTGGCGATATTACCGGAGCGCGACGAGCGAGCGGATGCCGGCCGTCTGGCGCCGCCTTACCGCCTACGTGCACGATCGGCATGAACTGCGGGTCAAGCTGATCGGAGTTTTCGACACCGTGGGAGCGCTTGGCATCCCGCTTGATTTTGCCTGGCGGCTCAACCGTGAGGAGCACGGATTCCACGATGTCGAACTCTCCTCGATCACCGACGTCAACCTCCACGCTGTGGCGATCGACGAGCACCGCCGGCCGTTCGAGGCGGCCTTATGGAGAATGCCGCCGTTCAAGCAATATGACACCGTGGTGGAGCAAGTCTGGTTCTCCGGCGCGCACGCGGACGTCGGCGGCGGCTATGTCGTTGAAGAGGAAAGAGACCGCGGCGGGCCCTACGCGGACGACATTGCGCTCGACTGGATGATTCGAAGGACCAAGCGCTTTTATCCGGACTTCCCCTTCGACGACCGCGGCGCGGAAAAGGTCCCGGACCGAAAACCGGCCGTCATCCACAATTCGCTGCGCGGCGTCTATCTCGCCTTGCCATTCGCGCTTCGATCGATCGCCAACAGCAAGACCGGGGCGAAGCGCTGGCTCTACCAGCGCGAGGTGTCGCGCGACCGGCACGCCCGGCCGATCGGCGAAATGATTCATATTTCGGCGCTCGAGCGGCTGCTGGCGGAGGAACCGGTCCATCCGCCCGGCGAGAGCTACAAGGCGCCGAACCTGGCGAAAGTCCTGGACTGGATCAAGGAGGCCTACGAACCCAGGCCGAACGGCGGCGAGCCGGTCTCAGGCCACGAGCCCGGCCCAGGCCAGCCTGGTCTTGAATTGCCGGTTGTGGACTGGGACGGGATGAGAATCGCCAAGCGAAGCCGGCGCGCGGAAGAGCTTCGGCGGCTCCTCGACAGACACAAGGCCCGATCGGACCCGGCCGGCTGGATCACCCGGGCGCGGCGGCAACCCAGGCGCTCGCCTGCCTTCGAGGGCGCCGCCAAGCTGAACTGAAGCGGGTCGCTTATAGCGATAGCTGCTGATTCAGAGCCGACGCAGGTTCCTTCTCGTCGTAGGCGATCGGGCCGGTCACGGCGCTGACGGTCATGCCGGGATGCATGGCCTCGGCGACCTTGGATTGGGCGGCTTCGCCTTGAAGCGATGCAGGCGGCGCCCCACAAGCGCAAGAAAGCGGGCGCAGCCCGACCGTTCTCATGTACCTCTACCTGACCACCACCGG
>DATNBG010000049.1:0-4822 GCA_035572075.1 Roseiarcus sp.
CGCCAGTCGATACCGCTGTTGGCGCCCCTGAGCGCGAGCCGTTCACGGCGGGCGAAGGCGCGCTGGCGCCAATCCGGCTTGCGGAGCCGTTCGAGCGCCTGCGCGATCTTTCCGACGCCTGTCTTCAGCGGACCGGCGCGCAGCCGAAAGTTTATCTTGCCGCGCTGGGGCCAGAGTCGAGGCGCCGGCGCCGCGTCGGGTTCGCCCGCGAATGGCTGGTGGCGGGCGGTTTCGAACCCGTCTGCGACGGCGAGACCGCGACGGCCGAAGAGGCGGTCGAACGCCTCCGGACGAGCGGCGCGCCGCTCGTCTGCCTGTGCGGGACCGACGAGGCCTACCGAGGGCAGGCCGAAGCCTTCGCGAGAGCGCTCAAGGCAGCGGGCGCGAAGGGCGTCGCGCTCGTAGGATCCCCGGGCGAACTCGAGCGAGCGTGGCGCGCCGCGGGCGTCGACGAATTTATTTTTACGGGCGCGGACGTCGTCGCAACAATGGAGCGGCTCTATCGCTGCATCAGGTGTAGATGAGAGTATGGTACATAGTCACTCCCAAGCTGGATCGTTGGCCGTGCGCCGCGATCCCCGCCCTCATCGTGAGGGCGATGCGCAACATCCCCCCGGATCACAGTCCGGGGGCTCGAAGGATGGTCCAGATCGCGCCGACGCTGGCGTCAGCGGGAGCGTCCTTCGAGGCCGTTTCGCGGCGCCTCAGGACGAGGTCGGACGGATCGGCCTGGGATCTCCGGGACGTATGAGATCGTGAGCCGGATACCCGACTTCTCGAAGGCGCCTTTTGCGGCTCCCCGGCGCCCGATCGACGCGGGCGCCAGCCGCGTCTGGACGACGCCCGAGGGCATCGACGTCAAGTCACTCTACGGGCCCGCCGATCGCGCCGGACTCGATCTTGCCCACGACTGGCCAGGACTCCCGCCCTTTTTGCGCGGGCCGTATCCGACGATGTACCTCACGCAGCCGTGGACGGTGCGGCAATATGCCGGCTTCTCGACCGCCGAGGAGTCGAACGCTTTCTATCGCGCCAATCTCGCCGGGGGCCAGAAAGGCCTGTCGGTCGCCTTCGACCTCGCCACCCATCGCGGCTACGACTCGGACCATCCGCGCGTCGCCGGCGACGTCGGCATGGCGGGGGTGGCGATCGATTCGATCTATGACATGCGCACCCTTTTTTCCGGCATCCCGCTCGATTCGATGAGCGTGTCGATGACCATGAACGGCGCCGTGCTGCCGGTGATGGCGCTGTTCATTGTCGCCGCCGAGGAGCAGGGCGCGCCGCTTGCCGCGCTGTCGGGGACCATTCAGAACGACATTCTCAAGGAATTCATGGTCCGCAACACCTACATTTATCCGCCCGCCGCCTCGATGCGGATCGTCGCCGACATTTTCGCCTTCACCGCGGCGAACATGCCGAAATTCAACTCGATCTCCATCTCCGGCTATCACATGCAGGAAGCGGGCGCGACGCAGGATCTGGAGCTTGCCTACACGCTTGCCGACGGCCTCGAATATGTGCGCGCCGGGCTCGGCGCCGGAATGAGCGTCGATGCGTTTGCTCCACGGCTCTCGTTCTTCTGGGCGGTGGGCATGAATTTTTTCATGGAAGTGGCCAAGCTCCGCGCCGCGCGCAAGCTGTGGGCGGGCATCGTCAGGGGCTTCGGGCCGAAATCGGACAAGTCGCTGGCTTTGCGCGCCCATTGCCAGACTTCGGGCTGGTCCTTGACCGCGCAGGATCCTCTCAACAACATCGTGCGCACCGAGATCGAGGCGATGGCTGCGACGCAAGGGCATACGCAGTCGCTGCACACCAACGCGCTCGACGAGGCGCTGGCGCTCCCAACCCCCTTCTCGGCTCGCATCGCCCGCAACACCCAGCTTTTCCTGATCGAGGAGACGGGAACGACGCGGGTCATCGACCCGTGGGGCGGCTCCTATTACCTCGAGCGTCTGACCGCGGAACTGGCGGCGCGGGCGCAAGCGCATATCGAGGAGGTCGAGCGCCTCGGCGGTATGGCGAAGGCGATCGAGAGCGGCCTGCCTAAGCGGCGCATCGAGGAGGCGGCGGCCCGGACTCAGGCGCGCATCGATTCCGGCCGCCAGGCGGTGATCGGCGTCAACGCCTACGCGCCGGCCATCGAGCGGGACCTCAACGTGCTGAAGGTCGACGCCGCGGCGGTGCGCGCGCGGCAGATCGAGAAGCTCGAGCGCCTCCGCGCCGAGCGCGATGAAGCGGCGACACAGGCCGCGCTCACCGCTCTCACCGAAGGCGCGCGAGGAAAAGCCAATCTCTTGCAACTTTCCGTTGAAGCGGCGCGGGCGAAAGCGACCGTGGGCGAAATCTCGCTCGCGCTGGAGAAGGCGTTCGGCCGTCACGTTGCGGAAGCGCGCGCCATTTCGGGCGTCTATCTGTCGGAAGCCGGAGGGGACGCCGGGGTCAACGACAGAGTCATCGCGATGACCCGCGCCTTCGCCGAGAACGAGGGGCGCGCTCCGAAAATTCTGGTCGCGAAGATCGGGCAGGATGGGCACGACCGGGGCCAGAAGATCATCGCCTCGGCGCTTGCCGATCTGGGATTTGATGTCGAAATTGGGCCCTTGTTTGCAACGCCGGAGGAGGTCGCGGCGCTCGCCGCCAAGGGGCGGGTCCACATCGTCGGCGTTTCCTCCCTCGCCGCCGGCCACCTCGCGCTCGTGCCGGCCTTGAAGAGGGCGCTTCGCCAGCTCGGTCTTGATGGAACGATGCTCGTGGTCGGCGGCGTCATCCCGCGCCAGGACTTCGCATCCTTAGGCGAAGCGGGCGCAGACGCGATCTTTCCGCCTGGCACAGTCATCGCCGAGGCTGCGCAAAATCTGATCGAGCGGCTGAACGAGCGGCTTGGTTACCGCCAGCGCGCGTCCTTGTGACGCGAGCGCGGCGCACCGATCGGAATCGCGCGGTCGGGGAGCGGTTCCCAGGTTCCAAATTGACCCGTCCGGCTCATGCGGGGCGCCCATCGCGTTGGACGCTGTCACGCGCCTTGCGCCAAATCAGGACGCTTGCCCCATGACGTAAGCGGCGCCGCGGTTGCCATGCTCTTTTCCGTGTTGTCGCAGACGGAGGGGCAGCGGGCGCCGCGATGGACCGCTTCATGGACAAAATCGTGCGCCGGTCGATCCGTCACGCGCGGCTGATGTTGCGGGAAGGCTCCTACAACTGGCCTGTCGCGCGCAGGGCGTTGCGGAAGATTCTCGCCGATCTCGAGGCGAGGCGCCCGGATCATCCAGGTCTGCCTCGCCTTCGCTCCTTTATCGCCTCGAAGGATCGCGCGTGGTTGCGCGAGAACCGGTAGCGCCCTGACGGATCTCAAGATTGTTTCGAGCGCCGCGAGGCTCGACGGTCATGGATCGCTTGACTTGTTCCTGGGAAGTGCTGAAGACTTATCCATCCATCAGGCAAACAGCATCGTCGCATTGCCCCGATTTCGCTCGCTGGCGTAGCGTTGATCGTGTGGCGGGTCATTTGAGCGCGGCCCGCGAGAGCCGGGCGCCGCGCGCCTAGACCTGCTCGATGTGCTCTCGTGCTTTTGGGGGAGGGGAGAATTGATAGGAGCCGCCGCGAATGCGCGGAGCGCGCGAGTCCGGAAATTCACCACTCGACGCGGAGTGGAGCTCCAGTTCACCGAACTCGGTTTTGGCGGAGCGCCGCTCGGCAATCTCTATCGGCCCATGACCGAGAAAGAGGCGCGTCTGATGCTGGAGGCCGTCTGGGCGACCGGCTGCCGGTATTTCGACACCGCGCCGCTCTATGGCCTGGGCCTTTCCGAGACCCGGCTGAACGGGCTCCTGCGGCCGAAGCCGCGCGGCTCCTATTTGATTTCCACCAAGGTCGGCCGGTTGCTCGATCTCTCGGAACCGCGGAAGCGTTCGGGCCAGGATGTTTTCTTTGAGACGCCCTCCCGGCGGGAGCGCTTCGACTATTCCTATGACGGGGTGATGCGCTCGCTCGAATTCTCGCTCGAACGTCTCGGTCTCGATCAGGTGGATATCGTTTACTGCCACGATGTCGACGTGAGGACGCACGGGAGCAAGGAAGCTTCCGACGCCCGCATCAAGGAATTCATGACCGGCGGGTATAAGGCTCTCGACAAGCTGCGCGCGTCCGGGGCGGTCAAGGCGATCGGAGCCGGGGTCAACGAATGGGAAATCACCGAGAGGCTGGCGCGCGCCGGCGACTTCGACATTTTCCTGCTGGCGGGCCGCTATACCCTTCTCGAACAGGGGGCGCTGCAGAGCTTCCTGCCGCTCTGCGTGGAAAAGAACATCGCCGTCGTGATCGGCGGCCCGTTCAACTCCGGCATCCTCGCGACCGGAGTGAAGGCCGACGCCCATTACAATTATGGGCCGGCGCCGGAGGAGGTGAAGGATCGGGTGCGCCGGATCCAGCAGATTTGCAAGAGCTTCAAGGTCGCGTTGCCGGAGGCCGCGCTGCGCTTTCCGCTCGGCCATCCGGCGGTGGTGAGCGTCATCGCCGGGGCGCAGCGCGCGAGCGAGGTCGCGCGGAACGCGGCGATGATGAGGGCCAAGCCGCCCGCCGCCCTCTGGCGGACGCTGAAGGCGGAGAAGCTGTTGCGCGAGGACGCGCCGACGCCTCGTTGAGCGGCAAGTCCCCGTCAGGAGAGGCCGTCGATCTCGCCGCCAACGACGCGAATCCTCTCGGCGGCGGGGTTTCGCGGCAATCCGGGCATCGTCTGGATATCACCCATCAGCACCACGACAAAGCCCGCGCCCGCGCGGAGGCGAACGTCGCGGATCCTTGGAACGTGCCCGCTCGGCGC
>DATNBG010000050.1:0-5460 GCA_035572075.1 Roseiarcus sp.
GCGCTGGCTGGACAAGAACAAGACCCTCGTCGCCAAGAACGATTATTCCGGCATCGACAACCAGAATTGGGATCCCGCGGTGAAGGCGCTGGCGCGCTTTCCGGACGTTATCAAGCTGATGAGCGCCGACCTCGACTGGACGACTGACCTCGGCGACGCCGAAGTGAACCAGCCCCAGGACGTCGCCGAAGTCATCCAGGCGCTTCGCGCCAAGGCGGAAGCGGCCGGCACTCTCAAGACGACGGATCAGCAGACGGTAGAGCGAGTGGAGGCGAGCGCGCCGCCAGCGGCTGAGGCGCCCCAGGGGTCGTCCGCGCCGCCAGCGCCGGCGACGAGCTACATCTCCATCCAGCCCACCGATCCCTCGACCGTCTATGTCCCGACCTATGATCCGGCCGCGGTCTATCAGCCCTATACCGGAATCGCGCCTCTGCTGGGCTTCGGGGCCGGCATCGCAGTCGGGGCGCTGTGGAACAACAACTACTGGAACTGGAGAACCGGCGCGATCTACCCGCCGGTCTGGGCCGGCTATTCGGGCTGGCGCGCGCCCTATGCCGGATGGAGGCCCGGCCAGCCGGTCTGTCCCGGCGGCCGGTGCGGCAATATCAACAACGGCGCCATCAATGTCGGCAACAACGTCAACATCGGCAATGTGGGCAACAACGTGAAGCCCTGGCGGCCGAACGGGAACTATCGCCCCGGCATGGGCAGCAAGCCGGGGATCGGCGCCAATCGCCCCGGCGGCGCCGGCCGGCCCGGGCGGCCAGGCGGCGCAGGCGGGGTCGGCGGTCCGGGCCGACCCGGCGGAGTTGGCGGCGCGGGTCGTCCTGGCGGCGTCGGCGGTCCGGGCGGGGTCGGCGGTCCGGGCCGGCCGGGCGGACCCGGCGGAGCAGGCGGAATTGGCGGCGCAGGCCGGCCGGGCGGTGGACAAGCTGCGAACCGGCCGGGAGGCCGGCCCGGCGGCGGTCAAGCGGCCAATCGTCCGGCCACGCGTCCGGCGGGTCGCCCTGGCGGCGGCGCTGGTCCCGCGGCGCGGCCGGCCGCCCGTCCCGCGGCGAGGCCGAGCATGAGCCGGCCGGGAAGCTCGGCGATGGGCGGGATGAGGATGGGCGGAGCGAACATGGCCTTCGCCAATCGCGGCGCAATGAGCCGAGGCGGAATGCCGGGCGGCTTTGGCGGAGCCGGGATGCGCGGCGGCGGATTCGGCGGCGGGGGAATGCGCGGCGGCGGGGGAATGCGCGGGGGCGGCGGCGGCGGCTTCCGTGGCGGCGGAGGACGCGGCGGCGGGGGGCGCCGCTCCGACATGCGCCTCAAGCACGATATCGTCCTCATCGGGCGGCTCGACGACGGCCTCGGCTACTATCGTTTCGTCTACAACGGCGGCCATACGGCCTATGTCGGGGTGATGGCGCAGGAGGTTGAGACCGTCTTGCCGGAAGCGGTGACGCGCGGCGCGGACGGATACATGCGCGTTTCCTACGGCATGCTGGGATTGCCGTTCGAGACCTACGCGCAATGGGTGGCGAGCGGCGCGCGTCTGCCGAGCGTCAAACCGGCCGCGCGCTAGCGAACGAGGACAACGACGATGACCATGAAGATCGGCGCCGTTCTTGCGGCGGCCATCCTGATCGCCGCGGCGGTTCCGGCGCTCGCGCAAGCGACCTATCCCAGTCCCGAAGCGGCGGTGAAGGACCTGGTCGAGTCCGCCAAAGCCGGGACCCCGGGCTTCGGCGAGCGCATCTTGGGCAAGGAGGGCGCGGCGCTGCTCAAGTCCGGCGATCCCGACCAGGACACGGAGAACCTGAAGGAGTTCAACGAGGCCGCGGCGGCCTTAACCGCGATCGACGACGGACCCAATGGCGAGAAGATCCTGCGTGTCGGCAAGAACGGCTGGACCCTGCCGCTGCCGCTGGTCAAGACCGGCGCGGGCTGGCGGTTCGACGTCGCCAAGGGAAGGGAGGAAATGACCGATCGCCGGGTCGGCTACAACGAACTCAGCGCCATTGAGGCGTGCAAGGCTTACGTCGCGGCGCAGGAGGAATATCGGCGGCTCGACCGCGACGGCAACGGACTTCGCGAATATGCGCGCCGGTTCATCTCGACGCCCGGGACCCATGACGGCCTCTACTGGCCGCGCGAGAACCAAGCCGACATTTCCCCGCTCGACGGGTTCGCCGAGGACGCCAATCTGACGAAGCGTTCGGGCGAGAAGCCTGAGCCCTACCGGGGCTATTACTACCGCATTCTCACCGCCCAGGGGCCGGCGGCCCCGGGCGGCGCTTTTTCCTACCTCATCAACGGCCACATGATCGCGGGCTATGCGATGGTCGCCTGGCCGGCGAAGTATGGCGACAGCGGGGTGCAGACATTCATCTGCGGCGAGAACGGAATCGTCTACCAGAAGGACCTCGGGCCCAACACAGCCGCGCTCGGCGCCTCGATGGCCCAGTACAATCCCGATTCAAGCTGGAAGGCCGTCGAGTAGCGCGTTCAGATGCCAGCGTACCATTCGTAGCCGCGGTCCTCCCAGAAGCCGCCGCGGCCGCGCGCGATCTTGGCGAAGCCGTCGATCGCCTCGACGCGCATGATGTATTTCGCCATCTTGTAGCCGAGCTGGCGCTCGACCCTGAGCCGCAGGGGGGCGCCGTGCTCGACCTTGAGCGGCGCGTAGTTCATCTCGTAGGCGAGGATGGTCTGCGGATGAAAGGCGTCGATGAGCCCGATCGTCTCGTAGTAGCGGCCGGTGTTGTCGAGCGTCTGCTCGAGCGTGTCGGCGCAGAAGAAGGCGATGTATCGCGCCTCGCGCTTGAGCCCCGCGGCGTTGAGCAGCGCCGAGAGTTTCGCGCCCTTCCACTGGCCGATGCAGCTCCAGCCCTCGACACAGTCGTGGCGGGTGATCTGCGAGCGCGAAGGGAGCGCGCGCAAGTCGGCGAGCGAGAGCTTCATCGGCCGCTCGACCAGGCCGCCGACCTCGAGCTTCCAGTCCTTGAACCCGCCCGCCCGCAGCTTGACATATTGCGGGTCGTCGGGATCGATCGAGCCGTTCGGCTTGAACCAGGGCGAAATCGCGCCGGGCGGAAATTCCTTCGCCATCGCGGTCTGCGGCCCGAGCAGGGCGCGCTGGGCAGCCTTGGTCAGCGCCTCGGCCTTTTCGAGGATCGAGAGCGCCGCGGGCGAGCCGGCGTCGAAGTCGCAGCCCGAAAGCGGCGCGGCCATCGCGCCTGCGCCAAGGCCGATGAGGAGCTTGCGGCGGGTCAAGCGCGCCCGCGCCGGGCGAATGAGGCTCTCGCCTTTCATCGCTGGACCTCCTTGATCCGATAGCGGCCGGTGATCATCGAGCGCATGTTATTGATGGGGCCGGAGAGGACCACCATCACGAGATGCACGATCAGGAACAGGACGAGATACGCCGCGAGCATGAAATGCACGGCGCGCGCAGCCTGGCGCCCGTGAAACAGCGTGAGCAGCCACGGGAACGCCGCGTCGACCGCCGGCGACATGGTGAGCCCCGCAAGGATCAGGATCGCAAAGGCGATCACGACGCTGAGATAAGCGAGCTTCTGCAAGACATTATAGCGCCGCGCCTCGTCGCCCTTGGGAAAGCGGAGCCGCAGGTGATCGGCGACCGTGCGCGGAATCGCCTTGAAGTCGGCGAGGCTCGGCCAAAGGGCGCGGATGTGGCCGCCGAGGACGAGGTTCGCGAAATAGAGAAGTCCGTTGAGGACGAGAATCCAGGCGAAGAAGAAATGCCAGCGCCGCCCCATCGCCAGGTCCTGATAGGCGGGCAGCGTCGCCCACGAGGGAAAGCCGCGCTCCGCGAGGTCCCCGTCGTCGCCGGGCGAAGCGCCGAGCACGCCGGTCGTGTCGAAGGCATGGCCGAAGATCGTCGTCACCCCCGCGATCGGATCGCCATTGTCGTCCTCACGCGCCGAGAGCGAGAAGAAGGGTTTTTGGAAATTGGTCGTCTGCCCCCAGGTGAGCATCGGGTTGGCGTTGAAAATCTGGAGCCCGCTCATGAGGAGCACGATGAAGCAGACCGCGTTGACCCAGTGGCAGACGCGCACGAGCGCTGAATGCCGAACGATGACGCGGGCGGCCGGCGCGGCGGGCGCGGTGAGCGCGGAAGAAATGGACGTCAATGCTCGCTCTCCAATCCGCCGGATGAGGCGTCGCTCGTTAATACGCCGCCGGGAGGCCCGGCGTTTCGCGCGGGAAAAGTGATTTTTGTTGGGCGGCTTTTTTGGCCTGAGCCTGAAACCTGGCGGGCGCCGCTCCGTAACCCATTTGCGCCGGTCGAAGGCAAGGGACGTCGCGATCGGCTCGAACGAACCACGGAGAACACCCATGAACGCCAGGATTCTGTGCTGCGCGGCCGTGCTCGCCGCCGCAACCGGCCTCGCCGGGCCGCCTTTGGTCACGTCAGCCTTGGCCGAGATGACCAAGATGGTGGGCGGCGCGCCGATGTACCCGTCAAGGAACATCATCGAGAACGCGGTCAACTCGAAGGATCACACCACCCTTGTCGCGGCTGTCAAGGCGGCGGGCCTCGTCGACACGCTCAAAGGCGCCGGACCCTTCACCGTCTTCGCGCCGACCAACGAGGCCTTCGCGCGCCTGCCGAAGGGCACGGTCCAGTCGCTGCTCAAGCCCGAGAACAAGCTGACCCTGACCTCGATCCTCACCTACCATGTCGTGCCGGGCCGTCTCACCGAAGGCGACATCAACGCCAGGATCAAGCAGGGCGGCGGCAAGGCGATGCTGAAGACCGTCGAGGGCGAGGACCTCACCTTCGAGCGCGGCAATGGCCGTCTCTGGGTCATCGACGCCAAGGGCGACAAGGCGGAGGTGACGATCCCGAACGTGATGCAGTCGAACGGCGTCATCCAGGTGATCAACCGGGTGCTGCTCCCGAGCTGACCCACCTCAGGCTGATGGGGAAGCGGCGGGCGGGCGCGATAAGCGTCCGCCCCTTTCGCGCGCGGCGGCGGGCGGTTTGCGCTCCCGACATGCGCCATTTTAGGATGGCGGAATGACGATCCGGGGAGGCGCGCCGGCGGAGGCTGGAGACGATCTGGCCCATCTCCTCAGCCGTGTCGCGGTGCGCGACGCGAAGGCGTTTGCGGCGCTCTACAGAGCGACAAGCGCGAAACTCCATGGAGTCGTCGCCCGTATCCTGACCCGAGGCGATACGGCCGCCGATGTGCTTCAGGAGGCTTACGTGCGCATCTGGGAGAAGGCCGGCGAATTCGATCCCGCCAGGGGTTCGGCCCTCGCCTGGATGGCGACCATCGCGCGCAACCGCGCGATCGACGAAGTTCGCCGCGTCCGTCCCGGTTCGCTCGAGGATCAGCCGGAGAGCTTCGAACCAGCCGCCGACGAGGTCGATCCGCTCGCCGCGCGCGAACGCTCCGAAGGGCTCGCGTCGCTCATCGATTGTCTCGGGAAGCTGGACGAGGAGAA
>DATNBG010000051.1:0-3742 GCA_035572075.1 Roseiarcus sp.
TCAGCGAGCGAATAGTCGCGGACATGGGAATGGTCGCGCAGGAGTTCGATCGCCTGCAGATGGGTGTCGAGCAGCGCCTCGCCCGGAGCATAGGCGTCGGCGAACACGGCGCGAGCGCCGCGTTTCATCACCCGGCGCGCCTGCCTAAGCCCGGCGCCGAAATCGCGCCAGTGATGCGCGGAATACCGGCTCGCGACAAAATCGAAGGTCTCATCGGCGAAGGGGAGCCGCTCCGCCGGCGCTTCCACCGTCTCGATGTTGGCGAAACCCTTCCCCCGCGCGGTCTCGGCCACCGCCGCCAGCATCGCGGGCGAAAGATCGGTGGCGACGACCCGCCGGGCGTGCCGCGCAAGCGCGTAAGCGACATGGCCCCCGCCCGCGCCGAGGTCGAGCGCCTGGTCAGGGCGCAGCGTCTCGGCCAGCGCTCCGATCGCCTCGAGGTCCGCCCCTTGGGCGTGAACCGCGCTTTCCACATAGGCTTTCGCCTGTGGGCCGAATTGCGCCTCGACGACGCGCGCATGCGCCTTGGTCATTGAGTGGCTCCTTTGCCTCGGACCATTGAGCTCCGATTTAAGCTGTTACAACATCGAAACGTATCCTGCTGTCATAATCGCCGCGATGGAAGGGGGCGCGCCTGCTGCGCGGCTTTTTCACGGCTGGCTCGACGGGGACTGTCAGCGAAACCTGCCAAGAACAAGATATGCGTTTCTGGAGCGCTCCGCCCGCGTGCTCATCCCTAATATACATAGATTAAATGTATGATTTTTGAGGCATGAACCTAAACGGGGTCTCAACGCGCTGAAAACATTGGGGGCGCGAACCTAAAAGGAACCTAGGCCTGCGGGGCCGCCCGTCGCGGCGCTCTGTTGAGGCCGCCGTCCCCTTTCCTTGAGAAATCGTAATGCCCCGGCCAATTTCCGGATAGGCGCGTGAGCGCATGGTCGCGTCCTCGGCCGCTCGAGGCGGTCACTTGCGAATTTGGAGCGAACCCATGTCATTGTCCGGTCTTGCGACCCCACGGGGGCGGCGCAATACGATCCTTGCTTCGGTCGCGGTCGCGGCGCTTGGCGTCGCCGGCGCCCTCGGCGGGGGCGCTTTCACCCCGTCCCATCCGGCTTACGCCGCGGCGGTCTCCACCGCCGACCTGCCCCAGAACCTCCCCTCGTTCGCGCCGCTCATCGACCGCGTCAAGGCGGCGGTGGTGTCGGTCAAGGTCAAGATCCCGGCCGAGGGCGAGGCGGAGAGCCTGTCCAGCCAGATGGACAACCTGCCGCCGGAAATCCAGAAGTTCTTCAAGCAGTTCGGCGGTCCGTTCAACGGCGGCCGCGAGGTTCAAGGCCATCACCCGATGATGCTGGCCCAGGGATCAGGCTTCTTCATCTCCTCCGACGGCTATATCGTCACCAACAACCACGTGGTGCAGAAGGCCAAGTCCGTCACCGTCATCACCGACGACGGCAAGACGCTCGACGCCAAGGTGGTTGGCACCGATCCGAAGACCGACCTCGCGCTCCTCAAGGTGGAGCAGAAGGGCGACTATCCGTTCGTCACCCTCGCCAGCCAAATGCCCCATATCGGCGACTGGGTGGTGGCGATCGGCAATCCTTACGGCCTCGGCGGCACCGTGACCGCGGGCATCATCTCGGCCGAAGGCCGCGACATCGGCGACGGTCCCTATGACCGCTTCCTCCAGATCGACGCCCCGATCAACCGCGGCAATTCGGGCGGCCCGACCTTCAACATGAAGGGCGAGGTGGTCGGCGTGAACACCGCCATCTATTCGCCGTCGGGCGGCAGCGTCGGCATCGGTTTCGCCATTCCCTCGACCACGGTCGACAGCGTGGTCGGCGCGCTCGAGCACGGCGGGGTCGTTCCGCGCGGCTATCTCGGCGTCGATATCCAGTCGGTCACCGCCGACATGGCCGAGAGCATGGGCCTGAAGACGGCCAAGGGCGCGATCGTCGCCGAGACGATGCCGGGAACGCCGGCAGCGCAGGCCGGGATCAAGCCAGGCGACGTCATCACCAAGCTGAACGGCCAGGCGGTCGAGGACGCGGGCGATCTCACCCGCCGGATCGGGTCGTTCAAGCCCGACGCCAAGGTCGAGCTGACCTATCTGCGCGACGGCGCGGAGAAGACGGCTGAGATCACCCTCGGCGACCAGAAGAACGAAAAGGTGGCCAGCGCAAGCGCCCCGCAGAATGAGAAGGGCGCGACGCTCGGCATTCAGATCGCCCCCGCCAAGGACGTCGCCGGCGCGGGCGACAAGGGCGTCGCCGTTGTCGGCGTCGATCCGAACGGAACCGCCGCCGAGCAGGGCCTGGCCACTGGCGACATCATCCTCGATGTCTCCGGCAAGCCGGTCTCGACGCCTGAGGATGTGAAGTCCGGGATCGCGGCCGCCAAGAGCCAAGGCAAGAAAGCGGTGATGATGCGGGTTCAGACCGCGGACGGCGCCCGCTTCGTGGCGGTCCCGTTCCCCAAGGCGTAAGCGTTGCATACGCCTTGAGTGGACGGGCGGCGGCGCGTGGGCTGGGAGGGCCGTGCGCCGCCGCTTCGCCGCTCACACAAAAACGCCGGCTAATCCGCCCTTTTCCGCAGCAGCATGAGCCCCGCGAGGCCGAGCAGCATCGTGGCCCAGGTGGCGGGTTCCGGGACGGCGGCGCCAACTCCGGCGCCGGCGACAATATCGAGCGTAAAGGTGTCGGCGGTCGGCCCGCTTCCCCAGCTCCACACATACGAGCCGGGCGTAAGCCCGAGGCTCGCGATGGTCGCGCCGGCGAAGGTCGCCGTGCTTGTCCCGAGCGCCGCGCCGGAAACGTAATCCAGCGGAACGGCGACCACGCCTCCGCTGGTTAAGTTGAAAGTGCCGAGCCCGACTATGGCGCCGGCGCCGCTGTCGGCGAAAAATTCCCCGCCCGTTCCAAAGGCGATGGCCGGCCCAGCGACGCCGCTGTAATAGGCGTCATCTGTCGGGGTCGTCGGTCCGATGATGAGAGCGCCCCCGCTTGCGGCAATAAGGGAGGAGTCGAGTTCGTCGCCGTAGAGCGCGAGCGCGTCGAAATCGATCGACCCGGACCCGGTCCCCACGACATCGCTTCCGACCTGCTCAATGGTGACGACATAGGCGGCCTCAGCCGGCGGGACTGAGAGGCCGCAGCCGACCAGGATCCCGAGCGCCGCGGCGCGGCCAATCGGTTTCTCCAGCCTCATATCCTTCCTCCCCCGCGGCCATCGAGCGCCGAGCATCCGAAAGGCGCCGTCATGACAGTACCGAAACGTAGCCGGCGCTGTCTCGCCACATATCTGTCAGGGTGAGCCAATCGGCTGGATGATCTAATCTGCGCAACCGATCTTCGCGAAAAAAGCAAGCCGGCTTCCCAATCGCGCCCATGATTGCAACGTCGCCTGACGCTCGCGGGCGCCAGGCGGGCTTGATGGAATGTCGTTCGAAGACGAGGGAGGAAACGATGAATCGGACCGGGGGAAACAGGCCGAAGTCGGCGATAGGCCTCATGACCTGTTCGGTCCTGGCCATCCTCGCCGGCGTTTGGCCGGCGAAAGCGCAAACCTGCCCAACGGGAACAGCCGTGCCCGTCCAGACCGTCAAGATTTTCAACGACACTCCCGACTATGTTTTCGCCGAGCTCGAGGTCGGCCTGAACAATCCGGATCAATGGATCCAGATGGCCTGCAACATTACGCAGACGCAGGCCAAGACTTTCACTTACGCGACCACATT
>DATNBG010000052.1:0-3175 GCA_035572075.1 Roseiarcus sp.
ACACGCGCTCGAGCTCCTGGATGATCTGCCCGTTGCCGCGCACCGGCCCGTCGAGGCGCTGAAGATTGCAGTTGATGACGAAGGTCAGATTGTCGAGACCCTCGCGGCCCGCGAGCGAGAGCCCGGCGAGCGACTCCGGCTCGTCCATTTCCCCGTCGCCAAAGACGCCCCACACCCGGCGCCCGCTTGTATCCATCAGCCCGCGGTTCATGAGGTAGCGCATGAAGCGCGCCTGATAGACGGCGCTGATCGGCCCGATCCCCATCGATCCGGTCGGCGTCTGCCAGAAGCCCGGCATGAGCCAGGGATGGGGATAGGAGCTGAGGCCCGAGCCGCCGGTCTCGCGCCGGTAGCGCTTCAGGTTCTCTTCCGTGAGCCGGCCTTCGAGGAAGGCGCGGGCGTAGACGCCCGGCGCCGAGTGCGGCTGGAAGAAAACGATATCGCCGTCTCCTCCGGCGCGGAAGAAATGATTGAAGCCGACCTCGAAAATCTCCGCCGCCGAAGCGTAAGTCGCGATGTGGCCGCCAAGCTCGCCCGCGGCCAGATTGGCGCGCATGACCATGGCGAGCGCATTCCAGCGCATGATGGCGGTGATCCGTTCCTCGAGCTCAAGATCGCCGGGAAACGGCGGCTCTTTCTCCGGCGGGATCGTATTGCGGTAGGGCGAGTTCGGCTGGCCGTTCACAGCGATGCCGCGTTCGCTGGCGCGGCTCATGAGCCGCCCAAGGAGGAACGCGGCTCGCTCGGCGCCGGCGTGCTCGCACACCGAGTCGAGCGCGTCCAACCACTCCCTTGTTTCGGCCGGATCGCCGTCAGCCGGCTCGGATGGATCCAGTCTCGAAGCAGGCCTCTCCAACATGTCCGGCCTCCATGCGAGCCTGAAACCTACGTGAGCCGCGGCGGCATGTGGCGCCGCAATGGGTTGCGAGCAATGCCTCTTTCGGCAATATATGCCGCATGAAGGCCCTTTCCCGGCGCAAGGCGCCGCAACTGGCGATCGACGCCATCGACCGGCGCATCCTCGCGGCGCTCCAGGAAGACGCCAGCATGACCAATGTCGATCTCGCCGGGAAAGTGGGCCTCTCCCCCTCCCCTTGCCTCGCCCGCGTTCGCGCGCTCGAACAGGCAGGCGTCATCGTGAAGCGCGTGGCGCTGCTCGACCCGCTGAAGCTCGGCGCCTCGATCAGCGTCTTCATCCGAGTTACCCTCGAAAAGCAGACCGAGGCGGTGCTCGACCGTTTCGAATCCGCCGTCGCCCGCTTTCCCGAGGTGATGGAATGCTATCTGATGACCGGCGATTCGGATTATCTCTTGCGGGTCGTCGTGCCGGACATCCTGGCGCTTCAGGATTTCATCGTCGGCCGGCTTTCGAAAACCGCGGGCGTCGCCAACATCCGGTCGAGCTTCGCCCTGAAACAGGTGAAGTACAAAACGGCGCTGCCGCTCAATGAGGCAAGGGGACGCGAGAATGCGCTCTGACCGAGATTGGCCGGCCGCGACCTGGACCGCGCAGAATATCGGCTCATGAGTCGTCCAGCGCGCATCGGGATCATCGGCGCCGGCTGGTGGGCGGTCGCCAACCATATTCCGGCGCTCAAGGCTCTCCCGGACTGCGAAATCGTCGCGGTCAACCGGCTTGGCGCGCGCGAGCTCGCCGAGATTCAGAGCGCCTTCGGAATCGCTCATGGCTTCGAGGACTACCGCGAGATGCTCTCGCGCGTCGAGATGGACGGCGTCATCGTCTCCTCGCCGCACGTCCTTCATTTCGAGCACGCGAGCGCGGCGCTTGGCCACGGCTGTCACGTGCTGGTCGAGAAGCCGATGACCACCAAAGCTCGCGACGCGCGCGCTCTCGTCCGGCTCGCCACCGAGGCTAGGCGCGAAATCGTCGTCGCCTATGGCTGGAACTTCAAGCCCTGGGTCGCCGGGGCGCGGCGCCTTGCCGGGGGTGTCGGGCGCGTCGAGCACATCGTCCTTCAGATGGCGAACGCGCTCGACGACCTCTTCGCGGGCGAGCCGATGAAGGAGACCGAAGGCGCGATGTTCCGGCCGCCCGCTTCGACCTGGGCCGATCCGAAGCGCGCCGGCGGTTTCGGCTGGGGCCAGCTCGTTCACCCGCTCGGCCTCCTCTTTCGCATCGTCGACCTCGAGCCGCGCGAAGTGTTCGCTCTCACCGGCCAGTCGCGGGCGAATGTCGACTACTACGACGCGGCGGTCGTGCGCTTCGCCGGCGGCGCCATGGGCTCGCTGTCCGGCGCCGCCACTTTGCCGAAGGGCCGGCCGGTGCAGATCGATCTGCGCATTTTCGGCGCCGAAGGGATGCTCCTCCTCGACATCGAACGCGAGCGCCTTGAGCTTCGCCGGCGCGACGGCCGCGACGAAGTCATCTCGCTCGAGGCCGGCGACGGCGCCTATGCCTGCGAAGAGCCGGTCAGGGCCTTCGTCGATCTTTGTCTTGGCCGCAAGACTGTCAACAGCGCGCCCGGCCTGGTCGGGCAGCGCGCGGTCGAGGTCTTGGACGCCATGTATCGCTCGGCGGCGAGCGGACGGATGGAGGCGGTCTGATCGCGGCGGGCCGGGTCGTCCACGACTATCTCGTTTCCAGGGGAGGATAGGCATGGGGCAGCACGCATGGGTGCTCGAGGTGAGGCCAGGCTACGAAGAGGAATACAAGAAGCGGCATGACGAGGTCTGGCCGGAGATGCTCGACGCGCTGAAGAAAGCCGGGATCCGCAACTACACGATCTTTCGCCACGGGCTGACCCTGTTCGGCTATTTCGAGACTGACGATCTGGAAAAAACCGTGGCCGCGCTCACGCGCGATCCCGTCAACGCCCGCTGGAGCCAGGCGATGGCGCCCCTGATGAAGATCGAAATCGATGAGCGCACCGGCTTCCCGTTCCTCTTGCCCAAGCAATGGCACATGGACTGACCCCATGACGCCGCGGCGCTGGCGCAACGTGCGATCGACTGACGCCGCCGCTTTACTTGCGCAGCTGTCGCCGCGGCGCCTTTCCGGTTCGTAGACGAGCGAAATCCCCCCGCCAATTGCAACAACGCCGCCAAGCTTCTAACTCTGCCCTGTGAGGACAGCAGGACTAAGCTGCGATTGGGGAGCGGGCCAAGTGTTGCTGCAGATTGCGATCGACAAGGCGGAACACATCGGCGTTATTAC
>DATNBG010000053.1:0-4324 GCA_035572075.1 Roseiarcus sp.
GACGACGCGCTTCCGTTTGGCGCGCCTGCGAGGCGGCCGTCCCTTCATTCGCCAGATGGCGAAACTGCTTTCAGGATCGCGGGCCCGAGCCGGGTCCGCGACGAACCTCGGCTGGCGTCAGCTCGAGACTTCAAGGCGCCGGGCGATCCGACCCGCGCCGAGCCCCAGCAGCGGATCGGAGAAGAGGCCGCCCCATCCGAGGACGCGATCGGGCGCCACGCCCGCCAGCAAGAGGCTCTTCCATACGGTTGTGGCGATCGAGTCGTAGACCGGCAGGCCGAGTTCGGCCTCGAGTTCGGCGGCGACCCGCGCACCGCGCATGTTCGTGCAGACGATCGCGACCGCGTCGCAGCCTTGGCGCGCGACCGCGCGGATCATCTCGGCGACCTCACTCTCGGCCACTTCCGCGAATGAAAAATTGTCCTGAAGTCCGCTATGCCTTTCAGCGGGACACTCTATGCCGGCGCGCTTGAAATTGGCGATGATGCGCGCCTGCACCGCGTCGACGTAGGGCGTGACCAGGCCGAGGCGCGACACCCCGGCGCGCTCAAAGATTTCCAGGAACGCCAAGACCGAGGTGCATGCCTCGACGCCAGTCGCCGCCTTGATCCGCTCGCAGAGCCGCTCGTCGCGTTCATAGCCGAGCCAGCTCGCCGAGGTGCCATTCCAGGCGATGACCTGGACCTTCGCATCAGTCAGCAGCTCGGCCGCGCGCAGGATCTTGTCCTCGTCGAACTGCCGGTCGGAGGCGTCCGAAATGGCGATCTCGGTCACCGTGAAGCGGCTGAAATGCGCGCTCGCCTCCGGCACGCCCGAGAGCATCGCCGAGGTGATCGGCTCGAGCGCCGTGTTGGACGAGGGGGTCAGCATCCCCAGACGAACTCTTCCACTCATGCGAGCCTCCAAGTGCAAATCCCAAATCCGGGCGCAGGCGCGCGCCTTGACGCTTCCCTCACACCGGCAGCTTGCGGCTGTAGTCGATGAGGGTCGAGCACACCAGGAGCGCGACCCCCGACAAGGCGAAGAACATCAGCGCCAAAAAGTACGAGCCGGTCCACTGGACGATGAAGCCGACGATGACCGGAACCAGGACTCCCGCGATATTGCCGCCGAGGTTCATGCAGCCGCCAAGGAAGCCCGAACGGGCGCGCGAGGCGAGAATGCTGGGGATCGCCCAGTACATGCCGCACCAGCGCAGGAAGAACAGGGTCGACGACAGCAGAGCCACGACCGCGATCGGATCGCGGACATAGGCGACGCCGAAGATGGAGAGGGTCGCAACGAGGGCCGCGACGCCGAACAAGATCCTGAAGACGAGGTTCGGCGCTCCGCCGCCCGCGCGCCACCGGTCGCCGATCTGCCCGCCGACGAGTTCGCCCACAAACCCGGCGAAAAACATGACGAACAGGGATCCGCCGAGCTGCTTGATGTCCAAGCCATGAACGGCCGCGAGATAGCTCGGCATCCAGGTCAGGAGGCCATACCAGACGGCGTTGAAGAACATCCAGCCCAGGCACATGCACCAGAATGAGCGGTAGCGGAAATAGCCGGCGAGGCCGCCGGAGGAGGCAGGGGAGAGCGAGTCCTCATGGGCGTGCGCCTTGGCGATAAACTCGACCTCGGCCTCGTTGATCGAGGGATGGTCGGCGGGATGGTTGCGGATGTACCACCAGGCGAACAGGCCGCAGAGCATGGTGCCGATGCCCGCCACGACAAAGGAGACGCGCCAGGAGTCGAACTGGGCGATGAGGCCGGCGATGATCAACGAACCGAGAGCCGCGCCGAGCGGCGCCCCGCCGTCGAGCAAGGTCGCGCCGCGGGCGCGCTCATTGGAGGTCATCCAGATGGCGTTGAGCTTTCCGCCGGCCGGATAGATCGGCGCTTCCGACGCGCCAAGGCCCAGGCGCGTCAGCACCAGAACGGAGGCGTTCGTCGCGATCGCGGCGATGGCCTGAAAGAATCCCCAGCCGAGGGTCGCCGCAACAATGACGATGCGCGGCTTGAAGCGATCGGCGAGCATGCCGCCAGGCACCTGCATCAGCGCGTAAGTGATGAAGAACGAACTGAGGATGAATCCCTCGGTCGCCGGTTCGAGTCGGAATTCCTTTCCGATGATCGGCATCGCGACCGAAATCGAGGCGCGATCGACGTAGTTGATCGTGACCAGCATCAGCATCAAAAGGAAAATGCGCCACCGCACATTGGTCGGCGCGGCAGCGGCAATCGCGCGCGTAGGGCTCTCAATCATTGGCGCATTCCGCAATATGACGGCCGAACCGGTTGACGCTCGACCCAGGCAATCGTTTGTCCTGGCGAAGGGCTTGGCGGGGCTGGGCGGCGAAGAGTCCGCGGTAGCGAATTGCGAACTCTTCGCTCGGCTTCGATAACGTTACTGTTCAGCGACCAAACGCTTTTCCGATATCAGGCGGGCCAGATAGCGCGCCCCAATCGGGGTTATGTTCCCGTTCCAGTCGGTATAGTAGCCTTCCTCTGTCATCTCGCTGAGGATGAAGGGGATCCAGGCGCCCCACGTATTCTTGTTGGCGCCGTCGAGCGCCGAGTTTTCGCCCTTCATGTCGCCATCCGGCCAACCATAAGTGAACCAGAACGTGAGGTGCGCCGGATCATAGACCTCCGCGGCCACAGACCCGCCGGTCAATCCATGGTTGGGAATGGAAAAGCCGGTGTCGCCCAACGGCTTCTCGTCCCGTTTGTGATTGTCGGCGAGGACTTTCTTCAATGTTTCGACGTCGATCTTGCCGGCGTCTCCGGTCAACAATTCCATGGCTCGCGGCTGCCGCGAGGCGGTCGATACGAAATACTCGTGATCGTGCTGATCCGCCGTGTCGCTGATATCCAAGGGCTTCATCTTGTCGGAAGTCCAGCGGTTCGCCCTGGCGGTAATTCCTTTTTCTCCCTTGGTCCATTTATTGACCACGTTGACGGTCTGATAGCCGACTTCAACCGCGGCCATGTTTCCTTGAGCATCCGCGAAGATGTAATTGCCCTGATCACCGATGCCCTTCGGATTGTCCTGCACGAACTTGATCGCCTCGTCGACCGTGGCGACGGTGGAGCCCATCTTCAGGAACCAATCCACGGAATTCATCTTGTTTGCCGCTTCTGGCTCATTGGGCACGACCCAGGCGCGCGTCCAAGAAAATCCCTTCTCGTTCATCCCGCGGTCGGAGCCAACGTCGAAGTAGTGACCCGGAGGATCTTGAATGTGCAGCGGCGTATGGACGAATTTGTAGCCCTGCTTCGGAATGGTCAGATAGACCTGGTTGCGGGGCCCTTCGATGTAAGGATTGTCGCTCGTCGAAGCGAGGTACACATTCCCGTCCTTGGTCGCCGTGCCGTTCGCCCCCATTAGCGTGCACGCCGCGGCGATTCCAACTGAGGCCGTGGTCGCCAGAAGCGTCGACAACAGGACCCGAGTCATCGTTTTGCTGAGTTTCATCGTCCTCTCCTTGGTTATGCCGTCCTTCACGACGGCAGACCTCCCATGGGACGCGCCGGAATGGCGGCCGCAGGTTCGATTCGCCGCTCGGCGAATTCTTTGTTCGGCGATTTCGTGAGTGGGGCTCCGCCCGAAACCGCCGGCCTTGTTCAACGTCCGCGCTTGCGCTCCATCTGAGCCTTAAGCCTCCCGGCGCTCGGTCTCCCGCTCGAGGACGGCGACGACGCCCCGCCCCGTTGCGCGCATGTGTTTCCGCATGAGAGCGGAGAGACTCCTCCCGTCCCTGCGCCGCAAGGCGGCCATGATCTCCTCGTGCTCGGCGAGCGACTCGTCCCAGCGCGTTTGAGAAAAATTCGCAGCGTAGCGGACGCGCGTGATCTTGCGCGAGAATCTGAGATGCGTCGCGATCAGGCTCGTGTTGCGGGTCGCGGCGGCGAGTTTGGCGTGAATGGTTTGATTGGCGTCGAAATATTTCGCGCGGCGGCCGGCGCTGTGATGCTCGACGATCTTGCGATGGAGCGCCTCGATCTCTCGAAGCTCGGCGTCGGTTATGCGCGCGACCGCCAGTTCGCCGATCGCCGCGTCCAGGATCTCCAGCATTTCGAAATGCTCGACGACTTCCTCGATTCGGATCGAGGTGACGACGGCGCCCCGGCTGGGCTGCAGCTCGACCAGCCGTTCGACAGCCAGCACCTTCAGAGCCTCCCGCATCGGCGTGCGGGACACGTTCAGCTTCCGGCAGAGTTCAAGCTCGAGGACGCGCTCGCCCGGCTTCAACTGTCCCTCAAGGATCATTTCGCGGAGGATTTCGACGACGTCCTCATGCAGCGGTCTGCGCTGCAGCGCCCGAGACGCGAGATCGAC
>DATNBG010000054.1:0-8454 GCA_035572075.1 Roseiarcus sp.
GTCGCGGTCAGTTGGGCGGACGGGTTCGAGCTTCATCTTTCGGGGGAGCGCTTCGACCGGGTCCTCGTCCATGGCCTGATCGAGCCGCCGGGCGAGCCGTTTCTCCGCCTGCTCCGCCCGGGCGGGATCCTCGTCGCCGCCGTCGATGGCCCGGATCGCGGCGACCAGCACATTGTTAGATTGACCCGCAAGGAAAGCGGCGCGGACGAAGCGCTGGACATGGGTCCGGCGCGCGCGATGCGGCCGCTCGAGCACGGGCTGGCGCGCGCGCTCTAGCGCGGAACACATTCGACGTGCGGAGTTTGCGCCGCATCGAATGTGATTATACAAGACATAACTGTGTTATTTTCACAACGCGAACCTAAACGGGGTCTCAAAAGCCTGAAAACATTGGGGCGCGAACCTAAAACGAAACTAAGCTGACAGGCGCCGTGTGAGCTGGCTTGCTTGAGGGCGGCCCTTCGGGCGCTTCCGCCCAGCGCCGGAAGGCCTGCAAGCGCGGAGCGCGCGCATTCGACGCGCCGGACCCGACAAAAACAGTCACCGGCGATTCATCTTAAACCTTCCCTTAACTCGGTCGGCGCAAATTCAATTCATCTGCGGTTGCGTGGGCGTGGGTGAAGCCAATGAGTGATTGCGTCGGGTGGGCAAAGGGACGCGCGTTCCGGCGTCTCGCGCTGGCTGGACTGGGGGCGGTTCTGCTGGCGGGATGTTCGTCCGACGTCACTCGCTTCTCGCAAAGCGACGGTCTGTTCTCCAATCCGTTCGCGAGCAACACGCCCGCCGCCGCGCCAACGTCGCGCGTCGCCTCGGCGCCGCTCGCGCAAGGGTCCGCCGCGGCTCCGGTGCGCGCCGCGTCTCTTCCCCGGCCTGAGGCCGTGGGCGGCTCGGCCGCGGGCTGGAGCGCCGCCGGCGGCTCGCCGGTCGTCGTCGCCAGCGGCGAGACCCTGGACTCGCTTTCGGGCCGCTATGGCGTGCCCGCCGCCGCGATCCTCTCAGCCAACGGCCTCTCCAGCGCCTCCGAGGTCAAGAGCGGGATGCACATCATCGTCCCCGTCTATCACGCCGACGGCCATGGCCTGGCGAGCGCCGGGGAGAAGACGGCGAGAAGCCACGAGAAGGACGTCGCTGACGCGCGCAAGGCGAAGGACAAAGAGAAGGAAAAGACCGCGAAAGTGGAGAGGTCCGGCAAGGAGGCGGAGAAGTCGGGCAAGGACGTGAAGGGCTCGGCAGTCGCCGAGGCTGAGCCGCCCAAGGGGCAGAGCAAGAAGTCCGCGATCGACAAGACGCCGACCGGCAACCTCGAATCGGGCGCCGCTCAAAGCAAACCCGCGCTCACCGGCGCGCAGGCCGACGCGGCGGGAACCGAACCGGAATTCCGCTGGCCGGCGCGGGGGCGCATCATCCAGGGGTTCAAGGCCGGCGGCAACGACGGCATCAACATCTCCGTGCCCGCGGGCACCTCCGTTCGCGCGGCGGAGAACGGCGTCGTGGTCTATGCCGGCGACGGGCTGAAGGGCTATGGCAACCTCGTTCTGATCAAGCATCCGAACGGCTTCGTCACGGCGTACGGCAACAACGAGGAACTGGACGTGAAGCGCGGCGAGACAGTCAAGCGCGGGCAGGTGATCGCCAAGTCGGGCGACACCGGCAACGTCAATTCGCCGCAGCTTCATTTCGAATTGCGCAAGGGCTCGACCCCGGTCGATCCGACGAGTTACCTCGCCGGGCTCTAAAGGCTCGGCCAAGCGTGGCGAGGCCCGGCCCCTGCCGGACCTCCGTCAGGCCGCCCTCCGGGGTTTCCCGCGACAGGCGTCGATCCTCCGGGCGGCCGACGATGGCGGCGGGTCCAAAGCAAGGCCCGCCGCCCTTGATTTTGCGCTTCCGCGGGCGTCGCGCGGCCGCTGTCGCGGGTCAGGTCCCGAGCGGATAGATGATCTTGGCCTGGCTCACGTCCTTCGGCGCAACGGCGACGATCTTGCCGTTCTGGATCTGGGCCAGCATGGGCGGCGGCAGGGTGTTGTCGTGGAAATGCGGGCCGCTCTGATCGAACTTGATCGGTCCGTAGAACGTGTGGATGTCGGTCTCGCCGATGATCTTGGCAAGTTGCGCCCGGTCGTCCTCTGACAGGCCCGGGCCCTTGCCGAGCTTCTTCAGCGCCAGTTGAAGCACCAGGCCCGACACCGAGCAGCCCGCGCCGGTATAGTCGACGTCGACATTATACTTCGCCCGGTAATTGTCGGCGTATTCCCGCGCCGTCCCGAAAACATCGTCCTTGTAGGGGAAGCTCGGATCCCAGTCGATGATGCCGAGCACCCCGTCGGCGTCCTTGCCCAGCGCCGTGACGAAGGAGGGCTCGGTGACGCCGTAATGCTGGATCAGCGCCTTTGGCAGATATTTCTGTGCCTTCAGCGTCTTCACCACATTGATCAGGATGGTGTCATGGCCGCCGACGGCGATGATATCGGGTTTGTCGGCGATGACTGCGCTGATGACCGGGCTCAGATCGGCGGTCGGCGGGAACAGGGTGTTGGTGGTGATCTTGAGCCCCGCTTCCTTCGCGCCGGCGGCGAAGCCGGCGGCCGCATCCTTCGAGAACGGCTCGTTCGCGCCGATGATCGCGGCCGACACGGGTTTAGGCGTGCCCGTTTCGACGATGAACTTGAGCGCCTTGTCAGCGGTCAGATCGACCGACGGAATGATGCCGAACGTATATTCCGGCTGCGGTTTCCAGTTGCCCGGGGATTCGGCCGACCCCGCGATACAAGGGACCTTGTACTTGGCGCAGATCGGGTTGATCGCGATCTGCACCCCGCTCGTATAGGAGCCGAAGATGGCGTCGACCTTCTCCTCGTTGATCAGCCGGCTCGCGGCTTGGGCGCCGGCCGCCGGTTCACTGCGCGAATCCTGCGCGATCATGCGCACCGGATATTTCTTGCCGCCGACCTCGATGCCGCCGGCCTTGTTGACGGTGTCGACCCAGAACTGATAGCCGCGCTGGGCGACGCCACCGCCGGAGGCGTCGTCGCCGGAAAGCTCAAGCACCGCGCCAATCTTGAATTCCTCGGCGTCGGCCGCTCTGGCCCGCGCGACCCACGGACTCCTGCCGATCGCGGCCCCTCCGGCCGCCGCGCCCGCCAGGCTGAGAACGGTCCGGCGTGTGATTTTTCTGTCGCTCATTTTATTTCTCCTCCCTAGGGCGTTGATCCTCGTCGGCGGCGGCGCCGAGGTAGATATCCATCAACTGACGGCCGCTCGCAATATCTTCCGGCCGGCCGGCGAAGCGGTTCCGTCCCCCGACCAGGACATAGATGCGGCTGGCGACGCGCAACGCCTCGCGGATGTTCTGTTCGACCATCAGGACGCCGACGCCCCGTTTCGCGAGCGCCGCGACCCGGTCGAGCGCCTCCGCCGCCAGCTTCGGCGACAGGCCGGCCGATGGCTCGTCGAACAGGATGAAACGGGGTTTCACGATCAGCGCCCGCGCGATCGCCAGCATCATCCGCTCGCCGCCGCTCAGATTGCCGGCCATCACCGACATGCGCTCGCCGAGCCTGGGAAATTCCCCGACGAGCTCGCCGATCCGATCCTCGAGCAGGCGGCGGTCGGCGAGCGTATGACCGCCGACCCGCAAATTCTCGCGCACCGACAATTGAGGAAAGACGCCCCCGCCCTGGGGCATCAGCGCAAGCCCGCTGCGAAGGACGGCATGCGCCGGCCGGCCGGCAAGCCTCTCGCCGTCGAGGTCGACATCGCCCGACCATATGCTCACGACTCCGGCGATCGCGCCGAGCAGCGTGCTCTTGCCGCAGCCGTTCGGTCCGAAAATGCAGGTGACCTCGCCGTCGCCCGCCTCGACCGAAACGCCGTGGAGGATTTCCACCGCGCCGTATCCGGCGACGACGTCGCTTGCCGCAAGGCGCGTCATGCGGCCGGGCGCCCGAGATAGGCGTCGATCACCAGTTCATTGCTCGCGACCTCCTCGAAGGCGCCCTCGAACACGATCTCGCCGGCGTCCATGACGATGATCCGCTCGCACACCGACTTCACCAGTTCCATGTCGTGCTCGATGATGAGAAACGTCTTGCCCTTCTCGCGCAAGGCGTGGACGCGCGTGAGAATGATCTGGCGCAGGCGCGGATTGACGCCCGCCGTCACCTCGTCGAGCAGGACGATTCCCGGGTCGCGCATCTGGACGCGGCCGAACTCGAGGAGCCGAAGCTGCCCGCCCGAGAGCGTCCCGGCGAGATCGTCGGCGACATGGGCGATGTCGAGCGTTTCGAGCGCTTCGTCCGCGCGGGCGCGCGCATTCCTCCAGTCGCCTTCGACGGCGGCGGCGAGCAGGTTCTCGCGCACCGTCATGTTGATGAAAGGGGTCGGGATCTGGAACGTGCGGCCGAGGCCCAGCCGCGCGATCCGGTAGGCCGGCATGCGCGTCACGTCCCGGCCGAAGAGATGGATCGAGCCGCTGGTTGGAGCGATCGTGCCGGAAAGCAGGCTGAAGAGCGTGCTCTTGCCGCTGCCGTTCGGGCCGATGATGCCGACGATCTCCGCCGGCTCGACCTTGAAGGTCACGCCGGCGACCGCCTTGATGCCGCCGAAGGAACGCCGCAGATCCTTGACCTCCAGCGCGCTCATGGCCGGCCTCCGGGCGGTGCGCCCGGCGGACGCGGCAGCAGCGCCTTGCGCGCGAGCTTCAGGGCGCGCGCGCCAGGAAAGAGACTGACCAGCCCATCGGGGAGGAAAAGGATGATGATCGCCAGAAGGCCTCCGATCATGGCGATGTAGATCGTCGAGCCGCCGAACTTCGCCCCGAGCCAGGTGCTGGCGAGAAAGACCACGACAGCCCCGAGCGCCGGCCCCCAGAGATGACCCAGGCCGCCGATCAGCGCCATGACCACCATCTGGTCGGTGATTTCGCCGCCAAGCACGCTCTGCGGATTGATGAAGGTGATCCAGTAGGCGTTGATCCCGCCAAGCACGGCGGGCAGGGCGGCGCTCAGCATGAAGGCCTCGAGCTTGACCCACGTGGTGTTGACGCCGAGGCTCTGGGCCGCCGCCTCGTTGTCGCGCACCGCCTTGACCTTGTAGCCGAAGCGTGAGCGTTCGAACATGACGAAGACGAGCAGGTAGATGAGAACGGCGGCGATCAGCATCGCGTAGTAGAAGAACCAGGTGCTTGAATTGCCCGGCGTCGAGAGCCCGAAGGAACCCCCGGTGAAGTCGAGCGTGGTTGTGATCTGCGCCAGCGCTTCCGCGAGCGCCCAGGTGGCGATGGCGAAATAGGCGCCGCGAAGGCGGAGCGTCGGCCAGCCGACGATCAGCGCGAACAGCGCCGCGACGACCGCGCCCACTGGCAGCGTCAGGAAGAAATTCCACTCGATTCCGGGCTGCATCAGGATGGCGGTCGCATAGGCCCCGATGCCGAAGAAGGCGACATGGCCGAAGCTGATATAGCCGGCATAGCCGCCGATGATGTTCCACGACGCCGCGAGGCCCGCCCACATGGCGACCCCCGTCCAGACGCGGATCCAGTAGTCGTCCGTCCACATCGGCAATGTGCCGAAAACGATCGCGAGCACGATGAGGAGCGGCGCGGCCAAGGCGGCCGGATGGCTCAGCTTCGCCGCTCGCGCCGTCATGCGGCAAGCCCTCTGCGCAGCACGCCTTGCGGCGAAACCAGGAGGACGAGGAAGAGGACGCCGAAGACGATCGCCAGCGTATAGTCGGCGCCGATATAGACGGTGACCAGCGCCTGCAGCATGCCGAGAAACAGCCCGGCGACGAGAAGGCCGCCGATCGAGCCCAGACCCGCCAGCACCACGACGAAGAAGGCGAGTAGCGAATATTGCGGCCCTGATTGCGCGGTGAAGGTGTAGATGGCGCCGATCAGCACGCCTGCCATCGCGGTCAGCCCGGCATAGATCGCATAGACGATCGTGCTCAGCCGCTTCACGTCGATCCCCATGAGGCTCGCGTTTTGCTTGTTCTGCGCCGCGGCGCGCACGGCGAGCCCCGTGCGGGTGAAGAACAGGAAGCCCATGAACAGCCCCGTCGTGACCAGGGCGAAAAGAAAAGCCGCGAGCCTGAGCCAGGGCATGTGGACGCCGCTGACCGTCAGCGTGCCGGCGATGAGGTCGGTCTGGACGGTGCGCGGATCGAAGCCCGCCGCGGTGAGCAGCGTTCCGCGAACCAGCATGGCGACGCCGAAGGTGAAGGCGAGCGCCATCAGCGCCGGTCGCGCGTAGCGGCTCGTGCGCACCCGGTAGATCAGCGGCGCGACCAGCGATCCGATCACGGCGAATATGACGAACACGGCCGGAATGAAGATGATCGGGTCGATGCCGAGCCAGGCTCGCGCCGCCACGCCCGTGAAGGCGCCGAGCACGACCCATTCGCCGACCGCGAAGTCGACGACATCGAGGATGCCGAAGGCGAGCGAGAAGCCGATGCTGATCGCGACATAAAGCCCGCCAACAAGCAGGCCGTCGACAACGGTCTGGACAAGAAGCTGCATCGAGACGCACCATAGCAGAGCGATGTCATCGGGCAATTCGAGACAGAGGCGATTGTCCTGTGCTTGCTGACCGGGCGCAGTTGCTTTGTGACTGCGGTCGCTTGGGGAAGCGATGAAAGCCAAAGCCCTCGATCCGTTCGCCGCGGCGCTGGTGTTCGTGCTCTGCGTCATCTGGGGCTTCAACCAGGTCGTCGCCAAGCTCGCGCTGCCCGACGTCGGGCCGATCGCGCAGACGGGCGCCCGCTCGGCGATCGGCGCGGTCTGTGTCGTCGCCTACGCGCTCCTGAGCAAGCGTCGTATCTTCGAGATCGATGGAACCGAGGCGGCGGGGGCGCTGGCCGGCGCGCTGTTCACCGCTGAGTTCATTGCGCTTTACGAATCGCTGCGCTTCACCACCGCCGCGCGGGCGACTGTGTTCATTTACGCCGCGCCCTTCGTCGTCGCGCTCGGCGCCGCCTTCCTGCTCAGGGATGAGCGACTGAGGCCGATCCAGTGGGCGGGGCTCGGCCTCGCCTTCCTCGGCGTCGCCTCGGGGCTTGTCGGGCGCACGCCTGGCGGCGGGCTCTTCGGGGACGCGCTCGCGCTTCTCGCCGCGGTGCTATGGGGCTTAACGACCATCGTCATCAAGGCGACGACGCTGAGGCGCGCCGACCCCGTCAAGGTGCTGCTCTATCAGATCGTGTTCGCCGCGCTCGCCGCGCCGCTCGCGGCCTATGCGCTCGGCGAGGCGCGGCCGACGCATCTCACGGCCGTCACGGTCGCGGCGCTCCTCTGGCAGGGCGTGATCGTGGTCGGAATCAGCTACGTCCTGTGGTTCTGGACGCTGACCCGCTACGCCGCGGCCGAGCTCTCGGCCTTCACCTTCATATCCCCCGTGGTCGGCGTGTTCGCGGGATGGCTGGTGTTCGGCGAGACGATCACCGGCGCCTTCGCTTTGGCGATCGCGCTGGTTCTGGCCGGGCTCGCGCTCGTCAACTGGCCGCGCAATCGGCGCGCTGTTTAAGGCCGAAGGCCGATCTTCGCGGCCGGTCCTGCGCTTCGATGCAAAACGCCGAGAGCGGGGCCTGACGGGGAGAGAAGTCGCGCGAGACTTCGGGCTTCGCGCCGATCAAAGTGACCGCCGCCAGTCCCGGCGGAGATCGCGCGCTTCGCTCCGCCAATCATCCTTCATGTGGACGCTCAGCATGGACGACCACATTGAACCCTTCGTCTGTCAGGGGCGGCGCGAAATAGCTGGTGAAGATTTCGTACTCAGCTTCGTCGGTCTGGAAGGCATGTTCGCCAACCTCGTTCCGCCGGCGAAGCCGACGCTTGCAAGTCTCGTCAGAGACATCAAGATAGTGCAATTCGTGAGCGACCGCTGCTTCCTCGATGATTCCACGCATCCACTGTCGAAGGGCGACGGTGTTGGCCGGAAAATCAAGCACCACCGACACGCCTGCCTTCAGCAGAGAAACAACATGTGGGCCGATCGCGTTGCGGAGACGGCTGGAGTATCGGACATAGTCGTCAAGGGTCTTCAGCTCCTCCAAAAACAGGTGAGCGGTCCAATGATCCTCGCTGATCAGGCGACGGACGCGATGCTAAACTCGCGGCGAGCGTAGACTTTCCGGCTGCAATCCTCTCGCAAAGGAGATAGAGCGCGGGTTCTGACTCCGACGTCTTACCCGCTCGCGGCGTCGAGCGGCTTCCCGAGCCGCCCGGCCAGATCCTGAATAAACTGCCACGCCGTGCGGCCCGAGCGCGAGCCGCGGGTCGTCGCCCATTCGAGCGCCTCGGCTTCCAGCGCGTCCGATGGCGCGGCGAGGCGGAAGTGCCTGGCGTAGCCGTGAACCATGGCGAGGTAATCGTCCTGGCTGCAATGGTGGAAGCCGAGCCAGAGGCCGAACCGGTCGGAGAGCGACACTTTCTCCTCGACCGCCTCGCCCGGATTGATG
>DATNBG010000055.1:0-11249 GCA_035572075.1 Roseiarcus sp.
GTCGTCGTAGACGATCACCTCGCCCCCCGGCCGCGCGGCGCCCGAGAGCAGGTCCCAGCTCGTGGTGGCGAACTCGGCGCCGGAATCGAGGAAGTCGACATTCGGCGCGCCGCCGGTCGCGACGACCACCACGTCGGGAGAAAGCGCGCGCACGTCATCGGCTTCCGCGAACATGTTGGTGCGGATGGCGACGCCGAGCCGTTCGCATTCGGCGACCCGCCAGTCGACGATCCCCATCACCTCGCGCCGGCGTTTGAGCGCGGCGGCGAGCACAACCTGCCCGCCCGGCTTCGCGGCGGCCTCGAGCACGACAACCTCGTGCCCGCGCTCGCCCGCCACCCGCGCCGCCTCGAGGCCGCCCGGACCCGCGCCCACCACGACCACCTTTCTCTTCGGCCCCTCCGAGCGCGGGACGACGTGGGGAATCGTCTCCTCGCGTCCGGTCGCCGCATTGTGGATGCAGACCGCCTGGCCGGAATAGATCGAGTCGATGCAATAGCCCATGCCGACGCAGGGGCGGATCTCGGCTTCCCGCCCTTCCGCCACTTTCCGCGCGATATGCGGATCGGCGAGATGGGCGCGGGTCATGCCGACCATGTCGAGCTTGCCGCTCTCGATTGCATGGCGCGCGGTCGCGACGTCCTGGATGCGGGCGGCGTGGAAGGTCGGGAGCCGCGTCTGGGCGCGCACTTCGCCGGCGAAATCGAGATGCGGCGCGGAGCGCTCGTCCATTCCCGGAATGACGTGGCTCAGCGCCTCCTCGCTGTCGATATGGCCGCGGATCACGTTGAGAAAATCGATCAGGCCGGAGTTGGTCAGCCGGCGCGCGATGGCGAGGCCCTCCTCCCGGCTCAGGCCCCGCTCCCAGTCCTCGTCGCAGACGAGCCGCGCGCCCATGAGAAAATCGGGGCCGACGCGCTTTCGCGCCGCCTCGAACACCGCCATTCCGAACCTGAGCCGATTGTCGAGCGACCCGCCATACTCGTCCTGGCGCTTGTTGGTCGCCGGCGACCAGAACTGGTCGATCAGATGGCCGTAGCATTCGAACTCGAACCCATCGAGCCCGCCGGCCTTCACCCGCTCCGCCGCGTCCGCGTAGGCCGCGATCACCCGGTCGATGTCCCAGTCCTCCATCGGCTTGGGGAAGGCGCGGTGGGCGGGCTCGCGGACATGGGACGGCGCGATGACCGGCAGCCAGTCGTCCTTGCTCCAGCTGGTGCGGCGGCCGAGATGGGTGATCTGGATCATCACCGCCGCGCCCTTGTCGTGGACGTCGTCGGCGAGCTCCCTGAGCCACCGCACGCATTCGTCCTTGTAGAGAAGGATGTTGCCGAACGCCTGCGGGCTGTCGGGCGCGACCACCGACGAGCCGCCGATCATGGTGAGCGCGATGCCGCCCTTCGCCTTTTCGGCGTGATAGAGCCGGTAGCGCTTTTTCGGCATGCCGTCTTCCGTGTAGGCCGGCTCGTGCGCGGTCGACATCAGCCGGTTGCGCAGCGTCAAGCCCCGCAGTTGGAACGGTTGCAGCAAGGGATCGCTGGACATGGGGGAGCGCCTCGACGTTGGAAGCGGACTATCGTCAGCGCGCCGCGCGCGGTCAACGCGGACGGAAAGAGGCTCTCAGACCGGGCCGCGGAGCGAAGCGCTTGCGCGCCCCGCTTGACGCGCATGAGTCCCATCGGTCTTCTGCCGGCCAACGGCCATGACCCCGCGCCCACGCCTGTCAACTCTGCGCGTCCGCCCGCTTGCCGGGAACCGGGCGCGCGGCTGGCTGACGGCGGGGCCGTTCCGCATCCCCTGCGCGCTGGGGCCGGCCGGAATCGTCCGCCTGAAGCGCGAGGGCGACAAGGGCACGCCGGCCGGGCGGTTCCGGCTCCTGTGGGGCTACTACCGGCCCGACCGCATGCGGCTGAGGTCCGCGGGCGCCCCACTCAAGCCCCTGCGCCGCGATCAAGGCTGGTGCGAGGATCCGGCGAGCCCGCGCTACAATCGGCCGGTGCGGCTGCCGGCGCGGGACTGCACGGACCGGATGTGGCGCGAGGACCATCTCTACGATCTCGTCTTCGCGCTCGACCAGAACTTCTCCCGGCGCGCCAGGGGCCGCGGCAGCGCGATCTTCTTCCATCTCGCCCGCCCCGGCCTCGCGCCGACCGCGGGCTGCGTCGCGATTTCGCTCGCCGACATGCTGAAGCTCGCGCCCCTTCTCAAGCGCGGCGCGGTCATGGCGATCGGCCAATGAGGCCGAGTGACCGCGACGTCAAATCAGCTGCCGGCGCACCCATTCGAGCTCGCGCACGACGTAGTCGACGATGTCGCCGGTTTTCAATGTCTCCGGCAAGACGTCCCACGTGTAGGTCTCGATCTCGATATGGGCCGAGAGCGGATTGGCCTTGTGGACCTTCAGCGCCTGTTCGATCGCGTCGCGCGTCGTCTTGAAGAGGTTCACTTCGTCGAGGAAGACGGGGACGTGGAAATGAATCCGCCATTCGCTCGGGATCGGGTTCTTCTTCCAGGCGGCCAGCGCCGCCGGCAGATCGAGGAAGTGCGAAAGACGGCCTTCATGGCGCTCGATGGTCTGGTGCAGGTAGATGGGGTCGTCGAAGGCCCGCAGCGCCTCTGCAATCTCCGCGGTCATTTTCGGGATCCGCAGCGCCGAGGCCGGCTGCAGCTTCAGGACCGGGACGCCGGCCTTGCGAAGGCTTTCCAGCGACTCCGGGATGGTCTCGTATTCCACTGCCTGATGGCAGATGTCGTAGACCGCGCCGAGGTGCTTGTGCAGGACCGCGTCGGATTTCGCCTCCGGCCAGCCGGTCTCTTTCGACAGCGCTTTCACCGACGCTTTGGAATAGAGGTGGTTCTTGAAGTATCCAATGAGTTCATCCGTCAGCTCAAGGTAGCAGGACGGCTCCGGCTCGAGGGCCAAAGTGACCGTGCGCCCGGTCCTGGCTTCGAGGTCGGCGAGATAGGCGACCACGGCGTGGAGGCGCCGGGTGTAGGATTCCACCACCTCGGGCCCGGTCACGCGCGGCTTGTAGCCAAGCGGAGGCGATTGAATCGAGGGCTGGATGTCGGGCGGCGCCAGCGCCGCCAGAACGTCGGCGACGCGCATCGTGTAGGAGGCGCGCTCCTCCGTTCGCCAGTCTGGCTCATAGACCTGTTCCTTGACGCGCTCGCCCTTGAAGGCGCCATAGGGGAACGCATTCGCGGTGAAGACATACATGTCGTTCTCGGCCAGGAACGCCTTGAGCCGGGACAGTTCCGCGGGCTGGCGCGCAAGCGTATTGGCGGAATCAGGCGACAGGCGCAGGCAAACGCCGAAAGGCTCGTTCGGGCTGACCCGGCGTTTGACGGCCGGAAGATAGCGATTGACGCTGTCCCACAGCTGTTCCCATGTGTCAGCCGGGTGAACGAGCGTCGAATAGGTCAGATGGCCCAGATTGCCGGGAAGCTTCATCGGCGCGCCTCACAGTCCGCATGGTCAGCGGCCGGCCACCGAAGGGAGGAGCAAGCAGCTTCCGCTCAAGTCGTGAACGGCGCCGCAAGAAACATCAACGCAAAGAATCCTCAATATGGGAATATCTCGGGGCTTGGGCGCGCGGCGCTGTTCAAAATGAGAATCTTCGCAGCGCCGGTCCAGCGCGCAACGTGCGAAAACCGCCGCTTCGAACGCCCGCCATTCTAGCTCGAATGCTGACGCTGGCGAGGGGCGCGGGATTGGCGCAACGGAGGAAGACAACATGGCCAGGCTTCAGGACAAGGTCGCAATTGTCACCGGGGGCGCTCAGGGGCTCGGCGAAGGGATTGCTCGCCGCCTGGCCGAAGACGGCGCCTCTGTCGTGATTGCCGACATCAACGGCGCAAAGGCCAAGTCCGTCGCCGACAGCCTCACTCAGGACGGACGTCCCGCGTTGGCCGTCGCCGTTGACGTCGCGGACCGCGGGCAGGTTCGCGACGCGATTCAGAAGACTGTCGAACGCTTCGGCCGGCTCGACGTGATGTTCAACAACGCCGGCTTCAACAAGCCGCTTCCCTTCATGGAGGTCGATGAAAACAATTTCAACAGCATCATGCGCGTGAACGCGTTCGGCGTCCTGGTCTGCACCCAGGAGGCGGCGCGGCAGATGATCGCCCAGGGGACCGGCGGCAAGATCGTCAACACCGCCTCGATCGCCGGCCGGCAGGGCTACGCGGAATTCGCGCCCTATTGCGCGAGCAAGGCTTCCGTCATCTCGCTCACCCAGGCAAGCGCGCGCGAATTCGCCAAAAACAAGATCACGGTCAATGCTTTCGCCCCCGGCGTCGTGGTGACGCCGCTCTGGGACGGCCTCGAACAGGACATGATCGACAAGGGCGTCATCAAGCGCAAAGGCGAATTCATCGAGTCGTTCTCATCGAGCATCCTGCTCGGCTTTCCGTCGAAGCCCGCCGATCTGGCCGGGATCGCGGCTTTTCTCGCCTCCCCTGATTCGGACTACATCACCGGACAAGTCATCATGTCGGATGGCGGCATGGTGCTGGTCTAGAGCGCGATGATTTGAGGTTGATCCATGCCGTCATCGCGAGCCCGACCCCCGGGCTTTGGGACCCGGGGGGAGGGCGTGGCGATCCAGAGAACGTAGAGCGCCCGGCGACTCTGGATCGCCACGTCCCCCCGGGCTCTTCGACCCGGGGGTCCTCGCGATGACGACTCCACCTAAAGGCATCTTGCTCTAGCCTTTTTCCTGTCATTCCCGGCAGCCCGCGGACTGCGATCCGGGGGGAAAGTCCGACCCGGAATCCAGCAGACCCAACGTCAGGCGACATCGGTCTCAGTTCTGCTTCGGGGACCAGAGAGCGCCGGGGTTTTGGTTCGTCACCGCCATGCCCGCCGGATAGCTGACCAATTCGAGCTGCATGCCCCAGGGCGACAGGAAATAGACCCACCTCAGGCCCTTCGACGGTCCTGACTCCATCGTGGTCGGCTCGCCTTGCACGGCGATCCCGCGCGATTTCAGGTACGCGACCGCCGCGCTGATGTCCTCGACATAGAAGGCCAGGTGATGACCGCCCACGTCGCTGTTGCGGGGAGGCGCCGCGCCTGCGCCGTCAAGCTCGTACTCGAATATCTCGAAGCTCGGACCGGTCTTGCACCGGAACATGCGAAGCTTCCGGATGACCGCCCGAGGGTCGACGCCGAGATGCTCCTCCATCCAGTTGTCGCCGGAGCGGAACGGACCGACTTCGTAGACGGGCAAGCAGCCGATCACATCGACGAAGAACCGCGTCGCCGCCTCGAGGTCGGGCACGGTGAAGCCGACATGGTCGGTTCCCGCAAGCCCGGGCAAGCCGCCGCTCATCGTTTCGTCGCCGGCTCGCAGATCATCGTCATCAGCCTGAGCTTCTGCAGCTCGAACACCTTGTCCCTGACCTCGGCGAATTTCTTCAGATGCGGCATTTCCATATGCTTGTCCCACTCCGGCCGGTTGGTCCAGTTCTCGTAGAACGTGAACTCCGCCGGATCGTCATTGTCCTGATGAAGCCAGTATTCGACGCAACCCGGCTCGGCGCGGGTCGGCTCGATCAGGCCGGTCAGAAACGCCTTCGTTTGCTCGATCTGCCCATTGAGGGCGCGCAGATGCGCGATAACGGTCAATTGCTCGGTCATTTCCGCCTCCTTTGTCATTCCCTCGCTGACCTTGTGAGACCCCTCGCTCTCAGGGGCGGGCGCTTTCAGCCGCGGCCCCGTCCGCGCGCGGCCGAGTAGATCAGGGCCGCGACCAGGATGAGCGCGCCCTGAAAGACGTATTGGTAGGTTTGCGACAGCCCGAGAAAGGCGACGGCGTTCAGCACTTCCATCAACAGCAGCGCGCCGATCGCCGAACCGATGAACGTGCCGCGGCCGCCTCGAAGACTGGTCCCGCCGAGGACCACCGCGGTGATGCTGGAGAGCGTGTAATTGATGCCCTGCCGGGGGTCGCCGACGCCGATCTGAGCCATCAGCATCACCGCCCCCAAGGCGGCGAAGAGCGCGCAACCGATGTAGCCGAGGATGACGATCCGATCGATCCGCAGGCCGATGCGGCGCGCTGACTCTTCGTCCGAACCCACCGCCCGAAGCTGCCGCCCGGCGCGCGTGTTGCGCAGCGCGTATTCGCCGGCCGCGACGCAGATCGCCAAGCCGATGAAGGCGACGGGGATCGGCCCAAGCTGCGCGGTAATGGCCGCCACCACCGACGAATTGATATAGCCGCCCGGCGCGTCGCGAAGAAGAAAGCTGATCCCTTGCAAACCGATGTACATCGCCAGGGTCGCGGCGATAGGCGTGAAATTCGCATAGCGAATGAGACAGCCATTGACGGCGCCGACGACGAGCGCGCCAATGACCATCAGGATGAAGCCCGTCACGATCATCGTCCAGGGCTGACCGTCGTTGACGAAAAACGATGCGACCACGACCAGGAAGCCGGCGAGCGGACCAACCGACAGATCGACGCCGGCCAGCAGGAGCGGGATGGTCTGTCCCACGGCGATAAATCCGAGAGCGGTCGCCAGAATGAGGGTGTTGTAGACGTTGAACGCCGACAGGAAATTCGGATTCTGGCTGTATCCGTAGAGCGCCAGCAGAACCGTGACGATCGCGAGGGGAACGGTTGGCGCGTTGTCCATCTGGACAAAATGCCGCCAGCCGCTTGGCGCCCCGGCGTCTTTCGCTCCCGCGGCGCCCTCCGGGGCGTCGATATGACGCTTGGCGCTGAGGGCCGCCGTGACGATGTTGGCTTCGTCGACATCGCTGCCGGCAAGCGTCTCGACCACGCGGCCCCTCGAGAGGACAATCACCTTGTCGCACAGCCCCTCGAGTTCGGTTGCGTCCGAGGAATTGACCACGATCGGCGTGCCCGAATCGGTGATCTCGCGCAGGATGCGATAGATCTCGGCCCTGGCGCCGACATCCACGCCCTGGGTCGGCTCGTCGGCCACGATCAGACGCGGCTCCGCCAGGAGCGCGCGCGACATGACAACCTTCTGCTGATTGCCGCCTGAGAGCGACGTGACTTGCGCTTCGATGCTCGCGGCCTTCACGGCCAGCGTCTTGAACGTCTCCGTGACGTGCGCCACTTCTCGCTTGCGTCTCACGATGCCGAGCGAGCCAAATCTCTCCAGCGCCGACATGGACGCGTTCTCGCGAACGGTGAGGCCGCTCGCCAGGCCCTCCGTGAGCCGATCCGACGGCATGAACGCGGCCTGGCGCAGGAGTTCGCGGCGCGCGAGAGAGCGGCCGCCGAGGCGGACTTCCCCATCCGACGGCTGAAGCCCGGCAAGCGCCCGCATCAACTCGGACTGGCCATTGCCGGCGACCCCGGCCACGCCAATGATTTGTCCGCGCGAAACCTCGAAGCTCACGTCCCTGAACTTCCGCCCGCTGAGAGCCCGAACCGACAGGTTGACGTCCTTCGCGCCGTCCTTCGCCTTCGGCGGAAACGTCGATCCAAGGGTTCGGCCGACGATCATGTTCAACAGGTCTTCATCGGTCACTTCGGCCACCAGCGCCACGCCCCGAACGCGCCCGTCGCGGAGCACGGTGACGCGATGCGCGATCTGGCGAAGCTCCGCCAACCGATGGGTGATGTAGATGACCGCGGTTCCGGTCTTCACCACCGCGCGAATCCGGTCGAACAGCAATTCGGTCGAATCCCGGTCGAGCGAAGCGGTCGGTTCGTCGAGGATCAGCGCTTTGGGCCGCAGGGCCAACGCCTTGGCGATTTCCAAGAGCTGCTTCTGCCCGACGGTCAGCGAGTCGCCGCGCGCGCGCAACTGGACTTGCAAGCCGACGGCGTTCAGCATCTCGCTCGCGACCTCGCGAGCCGGCCGTCCCTCAAACAACGATTGCGGCAGGGCGACGCGAAGATTGTCCAGCACCGACAAATCGTCGAGGATCGCGGGATGCTGGTAGGAGATCGAGATTCCGAGCGCCGCGGCCGTTTCCGGAGACATCGGCGAAACCCGGCGCCCCTCGAACTCGATTTCGCCGGCGTCCGGCTGCGTCACGCCCGAGATGACGCTCATCAGGGTCGACTTGCCGGCGCCGTTCTCTCCGAGAACGGCGTGAACCTCGCCCGTGTAGAACTCGGCGCTCACCTCGGAGAGCGCGGCGACGCCGGAGTAGTCTTTTGAAATCCCGGACAGCCGGATGGCGGCTGCGCCGTGTGCGGCTCCGCGCGATTCGAGAGCTTCCACGTTTCGAGGCCCAACCGCCAAGACGCTCATCCGTTTTGCACAACCGCCTCTCGCGGTCGCTCCGAGTCATGCGGCCCCGGACGGCGTTCCGCCTCCGGGGCCGACCGCCCCTACTTCGTGTTGATCGCCTTGGTCTGCTCCTCTGGCGACAGCTCGGCCGACAAATAGATCTGACCGGGGAGATCCTTGCGGCACTGGACCGGGTGCGGCTTGCCGGTCACGGAATTTTCAAAGACCGGACCCTCGAAGGTCGTCTTGGCAGGCGGCTTGCCGCCCGTCGCCGCCGCCACCGCCCATTGCACGGCGAGGCGCGCGTTGTCGTTCTCGGTTGAGACGGTGAACAGCTTGAAGTCCGGGTTCTTCTCGTGGTGCTCGACCCAGAAGCAGCCGAGCGAGTTGCCGTCGGATGTGGCGAGCGCCGGGATCGATCGACCGGATTTCTCGAACAGCGGGAGCGCGCCGACCAGCGACGGTCCGAAATCGGACACGATGACGTCGATCTTGGGATTCTTCGCGATTTCAGCGGTCAGAACCTTCTGCGTCAGCGCGGGATCCCAGTTCGTCACGTCGAAGGGCGCCGGGTTGATGAACTTGTATTCGGGCCCGAGCACGGACTTCAGCCCCTTCAGTTCATCCAGGCCCTGGCTGTTGCCGGCGGGGCCGCTCAGGAACAGAAGGTTGCCGCCTTTAGGCAGGATGCTCTTGATCCACTCGCCCCAGTTCCGGCCGTCCGTCACGAAATCGTCGCCAACGAACTGGGTGTAGTTCACGCCAGCCTTGCCGCCGGCCGAGACGCGGTAGGGCACAATGACCTTGCCCGACTTATAGACGCTCGTGATCGCGGGCAGCATCGCCTGCCCGGCGTCGGGAAAGACAACCAGGGCGTCGACGCCCTTGGCGGCCATGGCCTTGATGTCGGAGATCGACTTTTGCGTGTCGCCCTCGCCGTCGGCATATTGGTAGCTTGTGATGCTGGGACACTTGAGGGCTTCCTGCTTGCCGGACGCGGTCGTCACTTGGCGCCAGCTGTTGCCGCCGTAACCGTCGAGCAGCGCGATCGAGGCTTTCTTTGGTCCGCACCACGAAGGCGTTTCGGCCCGAGCCGCATGGGAGCACCCAAGCGCCGCGACCGCCGCGGCGGCGATCGCCAGTTTCTGTGTAAGCGAGACGTTCATTCCTACCTCCCTTCAAGTTGGGGCTTGCTGACCCCGTTTTACGGTCCACCGGACCGAGTAAATTCCGATGCCAAAACCCAAGGCCAAAGCCTGGATGATGGTTTGAGCCGAATACGGCACGCCAACCGCGAGCGCGAATTGGCTCAACTGATTGAGAAAGAACGCCGCGATTACCGTCGAGATCGGAAAACCGCGGCCGCCGAGCAGGGACGTGCCGCCCAGCACCACGACAGCCACCGACGGCAGCAGCAGGGAATCGCCCTGGAACGCCGTTGGTTCGCGGGTGACGCCGGCCACCAGCAGGCCGGCCAGGCAATAGAGCAGCTGGGCATAGACATAGGCCAGGAGCTGATGAAGCTGCACGCGAAGTCCCACGGCGCGAGCAGCCAATGGATTGGCGCCGATCGCCTCGAAGCGCCTTCCGGCGACGGTCTTTTTCAAGATGAATGAAACGACCGCCAAAGCGGCGAGCGCGAAATAGACGGTGTTCGGCAGCCCCAATGCCTGGCCGCCGGCGATTGCGGCCAACAATGTGGTCGTTGTTTTCGGCACGCCGCCTGAAACAGCAAACACGCCGCCGTAGAGCAGAGCGTTTACGCCGATGGTCGCGACAATGGCGTTGAGCTTGAAGAGACTGACCAGAACGCCGTTCGCCAAACCGGCCAGGAGCGCGCAAGCGATCGCCAGCAGGACGGCCGCGGGGAGCAGAGCGTTGTCTCCTTGCGGATAGTGAGTCGATATGACGACCGCGAGCGACACGCCGCCGGCGACCGACAGATCGAACCCTCCCTGCTGGACGACCAGCATTTGGCCGAGCCCGACAATCGCGATGATGGCCGCAAACGGCAGACTTCCCGCCAGGCTTCCATACGTTACGGAAGAGGGCGCCGCCAGGCGGCAGACAACGATAAGCGCGATCGTCGAAAGGACGACGGTCACGAACTCCTTTGGCAGCGGGACATGGAAGCCCCGGCGCGCAAGCGCCCCGGCGCCCATCGGATCGGTGGCCGCGTTCATCCGGCCGCTCCCGCGCCTGACAGTCTCATGAGCGCCGCGACGCCGCGCGCGGCCGCGCCGGTATGGCGATGTTCCGACCATCAAAGCCTGGCGCCGCGGCGCTCAAGCTCCTGTCTCTCGGGTTGGTCCGGTTCGTCACGCGATCTCCAGCGTCACCTTGACGGCCTCGGTGAGCTTCTTGCCCTGCTCAAACGCCGCAACCGCGTTGTCGAGCGGGAAGCTGTGCGTCTGGATCGGCGACAGATCGATTCCGGTCCGCTCGAGGAAGCGGATGGCCGCCGGCCAGACCCCGGGCGAGCCGATGCAGCCGCGCACGGTCAGGTTCTTCATCTGGATCTTGCCAAGCTCGGCCGGGATCTTGCGGCCGATATTGATTCCGACCATCGAGATCCGGCCCTCCGGGCGCGCGTAGTCAAAGACGCTCGCAAGCGAGGCGTCATGGCCGGACGCCTCGACGACAAGGTCGGCGCCGCCGCGGGTCAAGTCCTGCACCGCCTCGCTCGGATCGCCGGCCGATGGATCGACGGTCGCATCCGCGCCCAGCCGTTTGGCGATGTCGCGGCGCAGCGGCGCCGGGTCGACCACGATCACCCGCGCGCCCATGCCGATGGCCGCGGCCGCCGAAACCAGACCGATGGGCCCTGCGCCCGAAACGACGACCGTCTCGGAAGCGTTCGGCGCGCCGTTGCGCAACACCGCATAGAAGCCGCAGGTGAAGGGTTCGATCAGCGCGCCTTTCGCGTCATCCACGGCGTCGGGCAGCTTGTGGAGCCACTCGGGCCGGGCGGGAAAATACTCGCGGTTGGCGCCGTCCATCGAGAAGCCGAAGTGGTGGATGCGCTC
>DATNBG010000056.1:0-4791 GCA_035572075.1 Roseiarcus sp.
CTTCGATCGCGCGGTCGTCGAGCGGGCGGCGAAGCTGGGGCTTATCGCCCTGCCCGGCGTCGCCACGCCGAGCGAGGCGTTCGCGGCCCTGAAGGCGGGCGCGACGGGGCTCAAGCTTTTTCCGGGCGAGGCGATTCCCCCTGAAGTCGTCAAGGCGTGGCGGTCCGTCCTGCCGAAGGAGACGCCGCTCTACCCGGTCGGGGGAGTGACGCCCGAACGCATCGGCCCGTACCTGCGCGCCGGCGCGAGCGGTTTTGGAATCGGCTCGGCTCTGTACAAGCCCGGAGCGGCCGTCGAGGAAGTCGCGCGCGCGGCGCGGGCGTTCGTAGAGGCGTGGAGGGAGGCGGGTTAAGACGTGCTGCGTCTCGGCGACCGCGATTGCGACCTGCGCCACCCTTTCACTCGCGCCTCACGACCTCGATCAGCCTGAACCGCTCGCAATAGAGCTCCATGTCCGGCGAAAATTCGCCCCTCTGCGTGAAATAGCGTTTATGCGCCTCCCGCCACCAGGCGAGCGAGCGGTCGCCCTCGCCCTCGTCATGGGCAAAAGCCGCATCGACCTCCCCGAACCGCCGCCGCTCAAGCTCGACTGTCTCCAGAATCGCGCCCGGCCCTCGCCCATCCTTGACGATCCAGCGCTTGCCGACCACGACTCCCTTGTCGCCCTCGGCCGCCGCCCACGCGGTCGCGGTCTTCTTGCCGATGAGCACGAGCTCGAGCAATTCATCCGCGAGTTCGGCGCTGTCGCCGAACGAGAAGCTGTCCATTTCCGTCATGACTGACCTTCCGTCACGTCGGCCGGTGGGGCAGCCTGGACGCCTCACTGGATCAAGCGGAAAGAAGGCGCGCGCTATCGCCTCCTTTCGATGCGGGCCTCGGCGACATCGACCTTCGTCGCTCGCGCGGCCCAGACCGATTGGCTTCAAGAGGAGCGATCACTCCAGATTGGTGTGCCGGGCGCGCATCGTCTCCGCCGTCTCGCCGAAACGGGGCCTGAGCTTCAGGATCGCGATCTCGAAGGCGATCATCTCGGCGGTCTCGAACAGCGAGCCCATCGGCAGGACCGAGACCTTTGCGGCGCGATCGCTGGCCATCGTTTGCGCGGGGATCACGGTGACGACGTCGACCAGCTTGGCGAGGCCCCCGCCCGGCTCGGCAGTGACCAGCGCGGTGCGGGCGCCCGCCTTGCGCGCGATGTTGACCAGCGCGCGCGTGGTGTCGAGATCGCCGGGCCCGGCGGAGACGAGGAAGAGGTCGCCCGGGCCGACTGGGGGCGCGGTCATGTCGCCCCAGACGGCTACGTTCCGACCCATGTGAAAGAGGCGCATGGCGAAGCCGCGCGTCTGCAGACCCTCGCGGCCGAGCCCGAACATGACAATGCGCTTGGCTTTGACGATCTCCTCGATCAACCCGTCGAGCGCGTTCTCCGGCATGGCGGCGAACACGGCGGCAAGATCGCCGAGCGCCCCCTTCGACAATTGGGCCAGGCTTTCGGTCATTGACGACTCCCTCGTTATACCGATCCGCGCCGCACGATCGGGCATTCGACCTTGATCTGCCGCGGCCGGCTTGCCGAGCCGGAGGCGGCGTCGATGAGAATCTCCGCGGCGATCGAGCCCATCTCGAAATGGGGCAAGAGCACCGTGGTCAGCGGCGGATGCAGATGCTGGGCGATCTCGCGATCGTCGTAGCCCATCACCGCCACATCGTCCGGAATTCTCAAGCCGAGTTCATGCAGCGCCTCGTAAGCCCCGACCGCCATCAGGTCGTTGCCGCAGAAGATCGCGGTCGGCGGGCGCTTGAGGCTCATCAGCTCGCGCGCGGCCTCGTAGCCGGAGAGCGGCTCCCAGTTGCCCTCGCGCACGAGGTCCGGATCGAACGGCAGGTCGGCGGTCGCCAGCGCCTGGCGGTAGCCGCGCAGGCGATGGCGCGACGCCTCCATGCTTGCTTCGCCGTTGACATAGCCGATGCGTCGGTGGCCGGCGCGGATGAGGACATCGGTCGCCGCGTGGCCTCCGGCGACTTCGCCCGGCACGACGCAAGGCAAGGCGCCGTTCGCCACATGGCAGTTGAGCAGCACGGTCGGCAGCGCCGGCGGCGCCGCGGGCGCCTCGACGAGGCGCGTATTGATGGTGGCGTAGATGAGGCCGGCGAGCGGCTGCGCGGTGAGTTGCGCGAGCGCCGCGCTCTCCATGTCGGCGTCGCCCCGCGTCGCCATGATCATGACGGTCAGGCCCCGCTCCCAGGCCTTTTCGCGCACGCCGTCGAGGCCGATCGCGGTCCACGGATCGGTCGAGATCTCGTCGCAGATGAAGCCGATCGAGGCCGCCGCGACCGACCCGGGCGGGCCGCCGCGCCTGACCGGCTGATAGCCGAGGCTCGCCGCGGCCTTCATCACCCGTTGGCGCGTCTCGGCCGAAAGGCGCGCCCCGTCGGCGTGGTTGAGGACGAGCGACACGGTGGTCTGCGAGACGCGCGCTTCGTTGGCGACGTCGATCATCGTCGGCCGGCGCGGCGAGGCGCGTCTCCGGGCATGGCCCCTTCCCGCCGATCCCCTGCGATCGGCGGCGCGCGGCGCGCCGTCTCCCTCCTGCATCGCTCCCCTCGCTGGTTTGCGAATATTATTATCATACTAAATCGTTGCTTTGCAAATAGAAGCCGAAACGCAACACCGGGGCGTTGACAAGCTTTAGCAGATTATTATCATGAGCGCCGGGCTGGTTTGTTAATCGGGTCGCCGCCCGGCGCCTGAAAAGCCCGCAATCGACCGGCCAATGCGCCGCCATGGGACCGCGCGACGGGCGCGGCAAAGGAGGAAACGCAATGCTCATTACTCGCAGACATGCGCTCATCGGGTCGGTCGGCGCCGCCGCCGGCCTCGCCATGGCGCCCGCCTTCGGCCAGGTGCCGCCCTTGAAGAAGAAGGACAAGTACAAGGTCGGCTTCGCCCAGATCGTCAGCAACAATCCGTGGCGGCTCGCGGAGACCGCCAGCATGCAGGACGAGGCCAAGAAGCGCGGCGTCCAGCTCGTCTATACCGACGCGGCCGATTCCGCCGCCAAGCAGGTCGCCGACGTCAACTCCATGATCGCCCAGGGCGTCGACTTCATCTTCCTGCCGCCGCGCGAGGACAAGCCGCTCGTTCCGGCGGTGCTCGCCGCCAAGAAGGCCGGCATCCCGGTGCTCTTGGTCGACCGCGACGTCGATCAGTCGCTCGCCAAGCGGGGCGTCGACTACCTCGCCTTCATCGGCTCGAATTTCGTCCAGGAAGGTCAGCGGGTCGCGGACTGGACGATCCAGAAGACCGGCGGCAAGGGCAAGATCCTCGAACTCGAAGGCTCGATCGGCTCCTCGCCAGCCAACGACCGCAAGAAGGGCTTCGACGAGACGATCAAGGCCAAGGCGCCGGGCATGGTCATTCTCGCCAGCCAGTCCGGCGACTTCAACCGCGACAAGGGCCGCCAGGTCGCCGAGACCCTGCTGCAGGCCCATCCGGACGCGACCGTCGTCTACGCCCACAACGACGAAATGGCGCTCGGCGCGATCACCGCGATCGAAGCCGCCGGCAAGGTTCCCAACAAGGACATTCTCGTCGTCTCGATCGACGGCGAAAAGGACGGGGTGCAGGCGATCATCGACGGCAAGCTGGGCGCTACCTGCGAATGCAATCCGCGCTTCGGTCCGGCGTCGTTCGACATCATGTTCAAATACGCCAACGGCGAAAAGATTCCGCCGCTGAACATCAACCCCGACCGCTTCTTCGACGCCAGCAACGCCAAGGAGATGCTGGCCTCGGCGTTCTGAGGCCGCAAGGGACCCTTGCCGAAATCCCTCCCGCCTGCTTACCTCACCGGCGGGAGGGCGCGGGCCAGAGCCGCGCGCGCGCCCCGCGAAAAAGTCAAAGCCGAAAGACTCGATGCCCTCGACCGCTCCGCTCCTTGTCATGCGAGACGTCGACAAGCGCTTCCAGGGCGTCAAGGCGCTGTCGGGCGCGTCGCTCGAGGTCGAGGCCGGCGAAATCATGGCTCTTGTCGGCCAGAACGGCGCCGGCAAGTCGACCTTGATCAAGGTCCTGACGGGCGCCTATCGCCGGGACGCCGGCGCGATCGAATTCGCGGGCGCAGCCGTCGATTTCGCTTCGCCCCAGGCGGCCCAGCGGGGCGGCGTCAGCGCGATTTATCAGGAAATCAACCTCGTCCCGTTCCGGTCGGTGGCCGAGAACATCTTTCTCGGCCGCGAATACCGCCGCTTCGGTCTCCTCGACTGGAAGCGGATGAACACGGAGGCCGCCGAGCTGCTCAGGCGCTTCGCGATCGAGATCGACGTGAAGAGGCCGCTGATGGAATTCTCGACCGCGATCCAGCAGATGGTCGCCATCGCCCGCGCGGTGTCGTTCAAGGCGCGCCTCGTGATCATGGACGAGCCGACCTCGTCGCTTGACGAGCGCGAGGTCGCGGTCCTCTTCGACGTCATGCGCCAGCTGCGCGCCGAGGGCGTCGCGGTCATCTTCGTCACCCATCGCCTCGACGAGCTCTACCAGGTCTGCGACCGCGTGACCGTGATGCGCGACGGGCTCACGGTGAGGGTGAGCCGCATGGGCGACGTCGACAAGCTTGAGCTGGTCTCGGCGATGCTGGGGCGCGACCTCGAGACCGTCCGCAGCCATACGACCGGCTTTTCCGCGGCCTCTGCGAAGGCGGGCGGCGAAGTCCTGTCGGCGGAAGGCCTGCGGATCGGGCGGAGGGTTCGCGACGCGCGAGTCGAGGTCAGGTCCGGCGAGATCGTCGGGCT
>DATNBG010000057.1:0-3915 GCA_035572075.1 Roseiarcus sp.
GTCGGCTTGAAGTCCTTGTAGGAGTGGAACTTGACCCCCTTGCGTAGATGGAACGTGATCGTCTTGCCGCCGTCCGTGACCTCCCAGCTTTCTGCGAGGCCGGGAACGACCTCGGTTGTGCCGCGCTTGAATTCGGTGAGGCGGTTGTAGACGGGCCGCGCCGCGTCGAAGCTGGTGCCGGTGGTGTTGATCGCCGGGGTGAAATTCTCCGGACTGCCTTCCGAGCAGTAGACCAGGGTCTTGGCCGAAGCAAGGTTCACGCCCGCGAGCAAGGCCGCCAGTCCGACGCCGGCAAACGTGAGCGCCTTCATTGCCTCTCCTCCCGACAACTGCCGCGCCTAACGAAGCGCAGGCGCCATCGAAGCCCTTTTCGGCCTGTCGCGCAATGGCCGCGGGCGACGCGCCCTCAGTCGTTCACTGGGCGCGCGCCCCGAGCGCTTCGAGCCTGATGACGAGGGCCGACGCGTCGCCCGAAACCGCGACCTGCTTGAGCCGGCTCTTCGAGCCGGCGACAATGCGCACGCCCGAGGCCGGCGCGCCTAGCCGATCCGCCAATAGCGCGCACAAAGCCTGATTGGCTTCGCCTCCCTGCGGGGCGCCGCGCACCCGCGCCAGAAGCACGGAAGACCCGTCGGCAAGCCGAGCCACGCCGTCGATCGAATCGCGCCCGCCCTTGGGCGTCAGGCGGCACGAGACGACCACGCCCTCCTTCGTCACGCGCCAGGGGCCGCGCCCGGCTGTCATCCGCTCCCCTCATCGTTCATCGGATGCAGATCGCGCACCATCGCCTTGGCGCGCTCGTCGAGCACATGGGTATAGATCTGGGTCGTGGCGATGTCCGCATGGCCGAGCAGATCCTGGACGACGCGCAGGTCGGCGCCGTTCTGCAGGAGGTGACTGGCGAAGGCGTGGCGCAGCACGTGCGGGCTCACGCGCTCGGGCGCGATGCCCGCCGCGGCTGCGACGCGCTTGAGATCGCGCGCGAAAGCCTGACGCGTCATGTGCCCACTCGCGCTTTCGGCGGGAAAGAGCCAGGGGCCCGCCGCCGCGCCCGGCACCGCCCGATCAAGCAGGGCGCGAAAGGCGCCGATCGCGGCGCGGGCGGGAGACGAGAGCGGCGCGAGCCGCTCCTTGCCGCCCTTGCCACGCACGGCGATCAGCGGCGACTTGGTCATTGCAATCGCCTTCCTGAGGCTGAGCGCTTCCGACACGCGCAGGCCCGACCCGTAGATGAGCTCGATGAGGCAGGCGCCGCGCGCCGCCTCCAGCCGCTCCCTCAACGGGCGCTCCTTCACGTCGAGCCCCTCGCGCGCCGTCTCAATCAGGCGCTCGACCTCGGCCGCGCTGAGGAGCTTCGGCAGTGGGCGCGACCGGCGCGGGCCCTCGACCGTGAGCGTCGGGTCGTCGCGCCGCCAGCCTTCGGCACAGAGAAACTTGTGGAACTGACGGATCGCGGAGAGGCGGCGCGCCAGCGACGCGGCGCCGAGCTTCCGCGCCCCACGCGCGGCGAGGAATCCGCGAACATGAGCTGCGTCCGCCTTAAGGGGGTCGGCGCCCTTGGCGCCGAGATAGGCTTCGTAGTCGGCGAGATCGCGGCCGTAGGCGTCGATCGTATTGGCGCTCGCGCCGCGCTCCGAGGCGAGCGCCTCGAGGAAGCTCACGATATGGGAAACCCGCCGCGTCTTCATCCGGCCTATTCCTCGTCGAACAGGGTCGGCTCAGGCCCCTCGCGCCGCGGCTCGGGAAGGCCGAGATGGCGGAAGGCGTGCGGAGTGAGGACACGCCCGCGCGGCGTGCGCTGCACGAGGCCGATCTGGATAAGATAGGGCTCGATGATGTCCTCGATCGCGTCGCGCGGCTCGGAAAGCGCGGCGGCGAGGGTCTCGACGCCGACCGGACCGCCGCTGAACTTGACCGCGATCGCGTCGAGATATCGCCGGTCCATCTGATCGAGCCCGATCGCATCGACATCGATGAGCTTGAGCGCGCCGTCGGCGAGCGCGCGGGTTACGCTCTTTGCCCCTTCGACCACGGCGAAGTCGCGCACGCGCCTCAAAAGCCGCCCGGCGATGCGTGGGGTGCCGCGCGAGCGCCTGGCGATCTCGTTCGCGCCGTCGTCGGCGAGGGAAAGGCCGATCACGCGGGCGACGCGCGCGACGATGCCCTGCAGCTCCTCGGTGGTGTAGAAATTGAGCCGGATCGGAATGCCGAAACGGTCGCGCAAGGGCGTGGTGAGAAGCCCGGCGCGGGTGGTCGCGCCGATCAGGGTGAACGGCGCAAGGTCGATCTTGACCGAGCGCGCCGCCGGCCCCGAGCCGATGATGAGGTCGAGCTGGAAATCCTCCATCGCCGGATAGAGAATCTCCTCGACCGCCGGATTGAGGCGGTGAATCTCGTCGATGAACAGGACGTCGCGCGGCTCGAGATTGGTGAGTTGCGCCGCCAGATCTCCGGCTTTCACGATCACCGGGCCGGAAGTCGAGCGGAAATTGACGCCGAGTTCGCGCGCGACGATCTGCGCCAAGGTCGTCTTGCCGAGGCCGGGCGGACCGACGAACAGCACGTGATCGAGCGCTTCGCCCCGCGCTTTGGCGGATTGGATGAAGACGCCCAGATTCTTGCGCGCGGCTTCCTGGCCGGCGAAATCGGCGAGGCGCTGCGGGCGCACCGCCGTCTCGTCCTCGGGACGTTTTTCCGCGGACACGAGCCGTCGGGGAGCCTCGGCCATCAGGCAGGCCCCCGCATCAGAAGCGATCGTTTCGGTCGCGATAGTTCTCGATGTTGGCGCCGCGAGCAATGCCGACGAGCTCTTCGCGTTTCGGCACGGGAACGATCAGGAAGCCGTTTGGCTTGGCGATAAACGCCACCTTCGCGCCCGGCTGGAAGGCCGGGTGGTCGCGAATCTCGTTCGGAATCGAGATTTGGAATCTTGAGGAGACGGTTGCGGTCGCCGACATGCGTTTTACCTTTCGTCCATCGATCCTCATATCCGTAATTCATTGCTGCGCCAGGTCCTTCAAGCCTGCGCGGATGAGCGCGGCGGTCTCGGCCTCCGGTCCGAGACGGGCCGAAATTCGGGCCATCGCCGCGGCGGCCTGCGGCTGCGCATAGCCGAGCCCGACGAGCGCCAGAATCGCATCCTCGGCCGGCTTGGCGAGTTTTGGCGCGCGCTCGGGACCAGCGAAATCGGCGGCCCCGAGCGCCGGCGCCTTGTCCTTGAGTTCGAGCACTAGGCGCGCGGCGAGCTTGGGGCCGACGCCCGGCGCGCGCGCCATCGTCGCCTTGTCCTGCCGCGCGATCGCCGCGCTCAGCGCGTCCGCCGACAACACCCCAAGGATCCCGAGCGCGACCTTGGCGCCCACCCCCTGCACGTTTTGCAGCAGGCGGAACCAGTCGCGCTCGGCGGCGGTGAGGAATCCGTAAAGCCGGATCGCGTCCTCGCGCACATGCGTCTCGATTAGCAGTTCCGCCGGCTCGCCCGGCGTAGGCAGCGAGCGCAAGGTCCGGGCGGAGGCCGAGACGAGATAGCCGACGCCGCTGACGTCGAGGATCAGAGCCTCTTCGTCCACGCTGTCGACGACGCCCTTGAGCTTGCCGATCATGCCGCGCCTCTACGGTCCGCTGCGCGCTATTGCGCGGGCCGCGCGATGCTGGGCGTGGCAGATGGCGACCGCGAGCGCGTCGGCCGCGTCCGGCGTCGCCGCGGTCGAGGCGGGCAGCAGCATTTTCACCATCATGGCCACCTGCCGCTTCTCCGCGTGACCCGCGCCGACGACCGTCTTCTTGATGAGATTGGCTGCATATTCCGCGACCGGCAGTCCGGTCAAAGCCAGCGCCGCGAGCGCGGCGCCGCGCGCCTGGCCGAGTTTCAGCGCCGATTGCGGATCGCGGTTGATGAAGGTCTCCTCGATCGCC
>DATNBG010000058.1:0-5583 GCA_035572075.1 Roseiarcus sp.
CGAAATCTTCCGCGCGTCGGTCCGCTCCTACAAGGACCTGCCGCTGAACCTCTATCACATCCAGTGGAAGTTCCGCGACGAGGTGCGGCCGCGCTTCGGCGTCATGCGCTCGCGCGAGTTTCTCATGAAGGACGCCTACACCTTCGACCTCGATCTGGCCGGCGCCCGCCATTCCTACAACAAGGAGTTCACCGCCTATCTGCGCACCTTCGCCCGCTTCGGCCTGACCGCTATTCCGATGCGCGCCGAATCCGGCCCTATCGGCGGCGATCTTTCCCACGAGTTCATCATTCTCGCCTCGACCGGCGAGAGCGAGGTCTTCTGCCATCGCGACTATCTGTCGTTCAAGACCCCGCCCGAGGACATCGCCTTCGACGATCCCAAGACCATGCAGGCGGTGGTCGACAAGTGGACTTCCCTCTACGCCGCCACTTCCGACAAGCACGATTCCGCCGCGTTCGAGAAGCTCGACCCCAAGGACCGGATTTCCGCCCGCGGCATCGAGGTCGGCCATATTTTCTACTTCGGGACCAAATATTCCGCGCCCATGAAAGCGGTCGTCAACGGGCCGGACGGCAAGGAGCATTTCGTGCATATGGGCTCGTACGGCATCGGCCCGACCCGGCTCGCGGCCGCCCTGATCGAGGCCAACCACGACGAGAACGGCCCGATCTGGCCGGACGCCGCCGCGCCGTTCCGCGTCGGGCTCATCAATCTGAAAGTGGGCGACGCCGCCTGCGACGGAACTTGCGCGCGCATCTACGCCGCGCTCGGCAAGGCCGGCGTCGACGTCCTCTACGACGACCGCGACGAGCGGCCGGGCGCGAAATTCGCCACGATGGACCTCGTCGGCGCTCCTCATCAGGCGATCGTCGGCCCCAAGAGCCTCGCCGAGGGCAAGGTCGAGCTGAAGGCCCGCCGCGGCGGCGCGCGCGAGCTCATCAGTGTCGAAGCGGCGATAGCCAAGCTCGGCGGGCAGGGCGGGTGACAGCTCTCGCGACCGAGGCGGCCGCGCCCGCGACGGCGCCGGCGACGCGGCCGTTTTCGGCCTTCGAGTGGATGGTCGCCTTTCGCTACCTGCGCGCGCGCAAGGCCCAGCGCTCGATCTCGGTCATCGCCGGCTTTTCCTTTCTCGGCATTGTGCTCGGGGTCGCCGCGCTGATCGTGGTCATGGCGGTGATGAACGGCTTCCGCCACGATCTGATGGAGAAGATGATCGGCCTCAACGGCCACATGTTCCTGCAAGCGGTCGAGACGCCGCTCACCGACTACGACGCGGTGACGGAGCGGGTGAGCAAGGTTCCCGGCGTCACGCTCGCGCTGCCGCTGGTCGAGGGCCAGGCGTTCGCCACGTCCCCTTACGGCTCGTCGGGCGCGTTGGTGCGCGGCATTCGCGGGGCTGACCTTAAGCGCCTGCCCGGAATCGCCGGCCACATCACCCAGGGCTCTCTCGATGGCTTCGATTCCGGTCAGGGCGTCGTGGTCGGCGCCAAGCTCGCCGATCACTTAAGTCTGAGGGCCGGCGACAAGGTGACGATCATCGCGCCCCATGGCGCGGAAACCCCGTTCGGCGTCACGCCGCGCATGAAAACCTACCCGGTCGCGGCCATCTTCCAGGTCGGCATGACGACCTTCGACAACACCTTCATCTTCATGCCGCTCTCCGAGGCCCAGACCTTCTTCAATTCTGATGGCCAGGCGAGCGTGATCGAGGTCTATGTTTCCGATCCCGACGACATCGACGCGATGCGGCGGAAGATCGAGGCCGTCCAGGGGCGGCCGATGATCGACACCGACTGGCGCCAGCTCAACAAGAGCTTTTTCGACGTGCTCGCGGTCGAGAGCAACGTGATGTTCGCCATCCTCACCCTGATCGTGCTGGTCGCCGCGCTCAACATCATCTCCGGTCTCATCATGCTGGTGCAGGACAAGGCGCGCGCCATCGCGGTCCTGCGCACGATGGGGGCGACGCGCGGGGCGATCATGCGCATCTTTCTCATCACCGGCGCGACCATCGGTTTCGTCGGCACTGCGGTCGGCCTGGCGCTCGGCCTCTTTGTCGCCCACAATGTCGAGCCGATCCGCAAGGGGTTGAGCTGGCTCACCGGCGAAAATCTCTTCCCGTCTGAATTCTATTTCCTGTCCCAGCTGCCCTCCCGCGTCGAACCCAGCGACGTGATCGCCGTGGTCGTGATGGCGCTGGTCCTGTCGCTCGCGGCGACCATCTACCCGTCCTGGCGCGCAGCCAGGCTCGATCCGGTCGAGGCGCTGCGCTATGAATGATCAGCCGCGCGTCGCCGCGCTGGCGCTTCAGGGCGTCGAGCGCCGCTATGGGCGGGGCGATACGACGGTCGAAGTCCTGGCCGGCGCGGACCTCGAACTTATCGCCGGCCAGTCGGTCGCGCTGATCGCCCCTTCCGGCGCCGGAAAGTCGACGCTTCTCCATCTGGCGGGCCTGCTCGAACGGCCCGACGCCGGTGAAATCAGGATCGGCGGCGCCGCGACCTCGACCATGAGCGACGACAAGCGAACGGCGCTGCGGCGCACCGAGATCGGCTTCGTCTACCAGTTCCATCATTTGCTGCCGGAATTCTCGGCGCTCGAGAACCTCGTCCTGCCGCAAATGATCGCGGGACTCTCCCGCGCTCAGGCCGCGGCCCGCGCGCGCGAACTGCTCGGGTATCTCGGTCTCGCCCAGCGCGCGAGCCACCGTCCGGCGGAATTGTCCGGCGGCGAGCAGCAGCGCGTCGCGATCGCCCGCGCGGTCGCCAACGGCCCGCGGGTGCTCCTGGCGGATGAGCCGACCGGCAATCTCGACCCGAAGACCGCCGACCTCGTGTTCGGCACGCTCGCGGGGCTGGTCAAGGCGAGCGGGCTTGCTGCGCTGGTCGCCACCCACAACATGGACCTTGCCGCCCGCATGGATCGTCGCGTGACGATCCGCGACGGGCGGGTCAGCGAGATGGGCTAACGCGCGCAGTCCTCGGCGGCAACCCCGCCTTTCTGAGCCCCGCGAACCCCCACGGCCGCGGCGATCCTGGCGCGGTAGCTGTCCGCGCCCGCCATCAGCGCATCGATAATGGCGTCGAGCGCCCAGAACCGCTCGCGGACGTCGTAATCGATGACCCGGCAGCGGATCGAGGCGAGCGTGCCGAGCCGCTGGTGGACGATCTTGGCGAGCGCCGGATAGCCGAACGCCTCCGACAGCGCCGCCGTCACGAGGAAGCTCTCGAGTTCGCGCGCAAGCTCCGTGTCGGGCGCGCGATAGAGCCAGGCGTACAGATCGGGATGAAGGTTGGTCGCGACGCCGCAGAAGCCGCGCGAACCTGAGCGCATGGCCGGAGCGGCGATCGCGGCGTTGGCGTTGACGATCGTGAGATTCGAGCCAGCCGCGATCGCTACGCGCCGCCTGACTGTAGCAAGGTCGCAGCTCACGTCCTTCAGGATCACAAAACGGCCGGTGTCGAGACAGGCGCGGAACTCCTCGTCGCTCAACAGGCGCCGGTAGGGGGCCGGGCACTCGTAGAGGCCAAGCGGAATATCGGAGGGCAGGGCTTTAATGAGCGCGCCAAGAGCCGCGCGGAACGCCGCGGTTCCCTGGTTGGCCGGATCGAGCCGATTGGTGACGAGAACCAGCGCGTCCGCGCCCGTCTCCGCCATCGCTTTGAGTTCGTTCGTCTGGTCGGCGAGCGCCTCGCTTACATGGCCGGAGGCGATGACCGGGACACGCCTTCCGGCCTGCCGCACGACGAAGCGGGCGATCGCCGCGCGTTCATCGAGGCTGAGATATTGCATCTCGCTCGACTGGCAGACCGCGAACAAGGCGTCCGCGCCATGGGCGAGATACCATTCGATCAGCCGTTCGAGGCTCGCGTAATCGACCTCGCCCTCGTCGGTGAACGGGGTCAGCATGACCGGGACGATGCCGCTGACGGCGCGTGGCATGGGGTCTCCTTGCGCGGCGGGAATGCGGGCTTACAGGACGAACGGGATCAGCGCCGGCGTTCGCGTTGCATAGCGGTCGTAGGCGCCGCCAAACTCGCGCCGCATCACGGCCTCCTCGAGCTTGAGCTTGCGCCAGAAAGAGACCGCGACAATCGCGACAGCGAGCACGCCGCGCCATTCGCCGACCGCCCAGGCCGACCCGACGAACGCCAGAAGAAGCCCGGTGTAGATCGGATGGCGCACCCAGCGGTAGGGTCCCTCGACGACCAATTCGTGATCGCGCTTGAACTCGACGTAACTGCTCCAGTTGCCGGCGATCACGAACCGCGCCCAGATGCTGAACGCGAGGCCGGCGAACGTCAGCGCCGCGCCGAGCGTGGCCGACCAGATCGCCGGTGGAATAAACCGGTCGTTGAGGAGCGGCACGGGAACCCGCGCGAAGAGAAGATACGCGGCGACGAGGAGCGGGACGATATGGGTCAGCCGCGAGAGACTACCCTCGGACTGAGCCGCCTCCTTCACCCGGAAGGCCATGACGTTCCAGAGGGCGAACCAACCGCCCCACATCAAGACGAACAACGAAAGAAAGAGCCAATGATAGAACATCGGGCAGCCCCGACAGGAGGGCCCGTGAGCCGTCAGCCCTCGAACGATTCCACCGCCTGAATGTCCGGCAGGAAGTGCTTGAGAAGATTCTCGATTCCATGCCTCAGCGTAGCCGTCGACGACGGGCAGCCGGAGCACGCGCCCTTCATCGTCAGGTAGACGGTTCCGTCGCGGAAGCCCTTGAAGATGATGTCGCCGCCGTCGCCGGCCACAGCCGGCCTCACCCGCGTCTCGATCAGTTCCTTGATCGCTTCGACCGTCTCGGCGTCCTTCGGGTCGAAAAATTCGCCAGTCGCTGTCACGTCGGCGCCGCCGGTCTCGATCAGCGGCTCGCCCGAAAGGAAGAATTCGGTCACCACTCCGAGCACTGCGGGCCGCAGGTGCTGCCACTCGCCTTCGCCCTTGGTGACCGAAATGAAGTCGTTGGCGAAAAAGACGCCTGTCACCCCCGGCAGCTCCATGAGCGCCCTCGCGAGCGGCGAGCGCTCGGCCTGAGACGGGTCGCGCGCCTCGAACGTGCCCTCGTCCATCACCGTCCGGCCGGGGAGGAATTTGAGGGTCGCGGGATTGGGGGTCGCTTCGGTCTGGATGAACATGGGGAGGCTCCTCGACCCTATAGATAGGCCACCGCGCCGCGTGCGGCAAGAACGCGGCGCTTTTGGCTTTTCCATGCGGCATTGCGTCCCCTGGAAGGCCAAACGGTCTGCGACAGATTTTACGCGCTCGCCCAGCCACGGCTCGGTGTATGGTCTCTGACAAGCAGTCGCCGCGGGCATCACGATGATCAGCGTCTTCGAACTGTTCAAGATCGGCATCGGCCCGTCGTCGTCCCATACCGTCGGGCCGATGAAGGCGGCGGGCGCCTTCGCGAGCGGGCTCGCGGACTCAGGACTGGTCGAGAAGGTCGCCTCGGTCGATGTCGCGCTTCTTGGTTCCCTCGCCTTCACCGGAAAAGGCCATGGCTCCGACAAGGCGGTGATCCTGGGGCTTAGCGGCGAAGAGCCGGAAAGCGTCGATCTCGACGCCGCCGAG